>JBGSQJ010000029.1:0-24787 GCA_041738165.1 Bdellovibrionales bacterium | reverse complement strand
CACAATATGAAAGATGCTTTGGTTTGGGGTGGGTACTCGGGACTTACGGTGTTGAGACTCGATTCTCTTTTGAGTTCGTCTACCGCTCGCGATGGTTTTGTAGAGCTTGCTTCAGCGAGAAACCCAAAATCCAATAGCTGGTCGGCCAAAGCCGCTCGGTGCATAGATTACTTAGTGAAAAAAGGCTTCGGTCGAACGGTGAGGGATCAATGATTCAAGGAAGCTGCCTTTGCGGCGGTGTAAAATTTGAAATTCAAAATGTAACAGGTCCATTTGAGTTGTGCCATTGCAGCAAGTGCCGAAAGACAAGTGGCTCGGCATTTTTCGCTGCCGTCACAGTTGCGCGACCAGGTTTTAGATTTTTACAAGGCGAAGAGTTAATCAACGTCTATGAAGCTCCGATTCAAGAAAAACCGCCTTCTTACAAATCGGCATTCTGTAAAAATTGCGGCTCACCCGTGCCCGATCCGGGCAACAAAGGTCAAAAACTTGAAGTGCCAGCTGGAAGTTTAGATGGTGATCTGGCAATAAGGCCCGACAAACACATCTACACAGAGGTTAAAGCGAATTGTCATGAAATCACAGACGCTCTGCCTCAATTGAATCGAGAGGAATTGTCCATGTACAGGGGATCAATGAAACGTTAGCGTCACGTCTTAAAGCTAGAGGTCTTTTAGGTTTCGGCTTGGGATCAGCGTGCAGTCTTCGGTAAGGCTGCTGTAAACCACTTTGACGTCGCCCTTTTTGAGTTGCTTCATAAGCCGGCTCTTTTTTTCTTCAAGTGAAAGCTCGGTTGTGCCGTAGTCGGTTCCATCACGCAGAATATACTCTTCGACAAGCCCGTTGAAAACATCTTCAGAGAGACGCTCAAGCGGGATGACGATAAAAGTTTCTTTTTCTACATCAGACATTGTGCAATTGTGCTTGTTGGGCATTTAATGTCAAGTCTCGACGGTCAGAGCGCGGAGGAGAAATGGAAAAGTTTAAAAACTATCACGCTCATATTTACTTTACGCCCGATCAGCTCGAACGGGCTGAAAGCCTGGTGAACAAAATCAAAGAGAATTTCGATTTGGAAATCGGGAGAGTCTGGAATAAGCCTGTCGGGCCTCACCCGGTGGGGTCTTGTCAAATCACGGTGCCAAACGAAGCATTCGCGCAGTTTATTCCGTGGTTGATGCGTGAGCGAGAAGGTTTAGATATTTTTTTACATCCCAATTCGGGCGACGATTTGGCTGATCACACTCGCTACGCGGCTTGGCTTGGCAAGAGCTATGCGCTGAATATCGGTATGTTTGAAGAGAAGTGATCAGTGGTTTTTAAAATAATAGCCTAAGCCGCAAAGTGCCGCTCCGACGCCCCAGTCGGCGAGCATTCCTGAAGTGAAATAGGGGTAGAGCATCAAAGCGACACCTAGCCCAATAAAGCGATAGTCCACATGCTTGCGGCCATACTTGAAGATGTAAAATCCGATGACTCCAAATATGAAACTCGAAAGCAAACCGGATAGCGAGAAGTCCAAGAGTCCATCCATGCAGACAATCTCCTCAAGTAGATGATTTCGAATCTATCATAACTAGGAGCGAGAACGAAGCTCACTAGGCTTTAAGATTTTTTCTTTTCGATAGAGAGGATCGTAGTACCAAAGCAGGAGCTTGCGGATCCAGACGCGGTTCGAATCGAGGCCTCGCCCTGAGAGAAACTCAGCCTGTGAAAACGAGAGATCTTCTAATATCTCTTGAGCACGAAGTCCGCCCAGTCTTCTTGAAATGGCTTCGACCGAAATGCGAAATTCTAAAAACCGGCGTGGGTCATTTTTCTGACCGAGAGCTGAATCGAGGATGTAGTCTTTAAAAATGTTTTCAACCCGTTTTTCGAGCTCTACATTCAAGTGTCTTTTGGGACTGATTTTCATTTTTTCAAATAGCGCGGCGGGAATAGTTCGTTTTCCAACGAGGCGGCTTTCATTTTCGATCAAGACTGTCTCGTTGAGCCGTGCCAAACGAATCATTTCGACGGCCAGAGCATTTTCAAAATTCACCTGTGTCGGCTGCGGTGTTTCATAACCACCGAATGCGGAGCCGCGGTGATTGGCAAGAGCTTCTAAATCTAGATAAGGTTGGCCAGAGTTTTTTAAATATGTGGTTTTACCAGAGCCGGTCGGACCGCTGACCACTTCGAAAGCAATTTTCTGTACACATTTACCAATTTGATCGGTCAGGTAACGCCTGAGCGCCTTGTAGCCACCTTCAACAATAGGTAAATCGACGCCATTTTCTTTAAGCCAGCTCTGTACCGTTCGAGAGCGCAACCCGCCACGAAAGCAATAGATCACTGTACTCTGTGTGACCTTGGCCGCCTCTATCCAGCATTTGATTCTTTCGCTTTTTACATTGCCACCAACGAGTTTGTGACCCAATTCAATCGCCGCGTTTTGGCCTTGGAGTTTGTAGGTCAATCCCACCTGATGACGTTCATGATTGTCGAGCAAAGGCAAGTTGATCGCGTCAGGCACCGCGCCCGCCTGAAATTCAACTGGGGCTCGCACGTCGAGTAGTTGAATGCCACTTAAAAAAAGGGATTCAAAATCTGAAGTTGTAATGTTCATGTAAAAATAAGCCGTGCCTTGTCGTCGCTAGAGACCACGCCAATTTTGCGAGCGAAGGCAAAGCCCTTGCGCAGTTGCCCCAGCACCTCGTCAGCAAGGTCCGCTTGAACGGCCAACAACAAACCGCCACTTGTTTGCGGGTCAAATAAAAGCTGCTGAACTTCAGTTGGAACGTCTTCAAAACGAGAGTCTCCCTGGACATACTCTTTATTTGTGCGATGGGCTTTAGTTAAGAATCCCTTCGCTATAAATTCCATTGCCTTTTCAAAGCGAGGAATCTCTGCGCAGCTGATCTCGAGGGTCACATCGCTGGACTTCGCCATATTCAACGCGTGCCCGGCCAGACCAAAACCGGTGATGTCGGTGGCCGCATGAATAGCCCTACGAGTTTCATCAGTGAGGAAGTCGGCAGCGTTGTTGAGGCGACACATGCTATCGAGCCCGTCACGAATCTGATCTTCAGTGGCTTCGCCTCGCTTAAGTGCGGCGGTCAATGTTCCGGTGCCAAGTTGTTTAGTTAAAATCAACACGTCACCAGGTTTCGCTCCGGCATTCGACCAAACTTGATCGGGGTGAACATAGCCCGTAACAGACAAGCCGAACTTCATGGTGTCATCATCTATCGTGTGGCCACCCACTAAGGCAGCGCCAGACTCTTTGATCGCATCGCTTGCACCTTGCAACACTTCGACCGCTAATGATGTGTCGAGGGTGGCGAGAGGAAACGCAAAAATAGCCAACGCCGTTTTGGGTTGGCCGCCCATGGCATACACATCGCTTAGGGCATTGGCTGCGGCAATTTGGCCAAACAACTTGGGCGTGTCGACGATCGGAGTAAAAAAATCGAGAGTTTGAACCAGCGCCAAGTCTGAGTTCACTTTGTAAACGGCGGCGTCATCAAAGGTCGCGCTGCCGATCAGAAGTTCTTTGGGCGCAGGTGGAAACTCCACTTGGCTTAGAATTTTTCGCAGCTCCACTGCGGCCACTTTGGCGGCGCAGCCGCCTTTTTGAACAGTTTGAGTGAGTCGAACGGGGGTTGTGTTTTCCATGGGGCACAACCTGCCACAAATAAAGGCAAAACACATTCACCAAATAGACAATATGCGTCATGAAGCCCATGCGTCTCTAGCTTGATCCTGAGTCGATTGCCAGCCAACCTATACGTCTTTGGTTCACTCTTAAGTCTGCGGAGGCTGGATTGTTTCAGATTATTTTTAGTGTGCTGATGGGGACTTTGTTGAGCGGGTGCATGTTGCTTCAACCCAAGTTGCACAAAGAGATAGCGCCAAAGAGCAGCTATAAATTGGAGCAGGTCACGCTCGTTTCACCCAGCGAGCCGGGCTGGAGTGTGATGAAGCATGATTTGCACTCTTTGATTTTAGCAAACACGCCATCCAAAAAAAATGAGACGACGTTGATTTCTGCAAACATCTATAAGGTTGGAACATTCAAGACAACCCGTCTTTTTTTGCAGCATCTTGCGAATGAGAGAGTTCTGCAAGATGACAGCAAAAGATTTAAGATTCTCAAAGTTGAAAATCAGTATGTTCAGTTCAAAGGGTTACTTTGCCTGAAGTACGCGACTCTATCAGAAGACCATGGTAGCCAGGGCATAGACTCGAAGCGATTCAAATACTTTAGCACGAGCGGATACTTATGTAGGTACCCACTTGAATATCTCGCCTTTCAAATTGAAATTTCGCAAAGGTCCGATCAAATGCAAATCCAACCCGACTCACTCAAAACGGCCGAACAACTATTTTCTGAAGTTCAGTTGGTGCCCGCAACGGTGAGGAGACTTAAGAAAATAAAATAAATTTTCTGTATTTTCTAACTAGTCTGAAATTTTCTCGAAAACCAAATAGGCGCCCACACGCACGTACTCCACCATTTTTTTGGCCACTACCAATTTGATCAAAGAAGCCCAAGTTGGAAACGGAAACCTGCGCCCCAGTTTTTCACCCTCATCGTAGAGATAACGAATTTCTTTTTGAGCCCAGCCGGACTTAGCGAAAAATAAAAACCAATTTTCTGGGTAAAACTGAAACGGCGAGCCGCGGAACAGCTTTTTAAATTTGGGACTCTTGTACCTGGCGTAAACATTTGGCGAGTAGTACTCGGTGATCCAGTACTTGACCTTTTCTTGCGCTTTTAGATCCTCGGCTAGTTCTCGAACCATCTCTTCTGAAAGGTAGGGAATGACTCCTTCGGTGAGAACGATCGCTGAACCCTCGTTGGCGCCGAGCTCAGAGAAGATTCTTCGCCGCTCGGATCGATTGGTCAGGTCGACGCCAATTCTTTTTAAATCGCACTTAGGAGTTTCTTTCGAAAGGGCTTCGTTTTTAAACTGAATCGTATCTGGAAAGTCGAGCTCTATCCACTTTGTACCCTTTGGCAAATCAAGCCGGTAGGGACGAGTGTCGAGACCCGCGCCAATATTGATCACAGTTTGGCAATCGCCCACGAGATACTTTTTTATAAAGTCATCGATCACGCGAGTGCGAAGGACAATCGTCCAATACGCATACCGACCAATCGACTCCATAGTGGACGAGATCTTCTCGCCGCGTTCACCAGTCAGAACGCCTGCCAGCGGATCTTTGAAAAGAGCGTCGCCTCTTTCGCTTTCAAGTGCTCGATAATGCGCGACCCAGAACGCAGTGTCTGTGACGTGATTGATGCGAGATGATTCTGGGTTCATAGCGACTCCCGATGTCAAAGTGAGGACTGAATGCCTTGCTACAAATCTACACCCGTTTGCCGGCCACAAAAAATAAATTGTTGTTCCCCAGCGTCACTCAATCAGCAAAAATTTCATAATGAACCCTTCGGCCAGATTCTATTGCCATTCCAGTTTGCGGTGGTAGTTCATCGTTCAACTACCGGGGGGTAAAAATGTTCAAGTACACACTTGGGATACTGTTCTTAGCCAATATGGCGCATGCAGATATTATTAAATGCTCATTCACAGAGCCGTTTTACGACACTGAATACAGTATGGCTCAGCAAAAGTTAACGGTCAGTGACTTTGAGGGCACGACCAAATCAATCCGCAACGTGTCTTTTCAAATTAAAGGCCCAGGTCAGTTTGAGCTTTGGGACAGCAGTGGAAACGTGTTGCAGAAGTTGAATCTGACAAATGAGGGTTCTAATGGAATGAGTGATTTCGTATATCCCTATGAAGTGGAGTCGTCTGATCTCGTCTATGGCAGCGGTGCCAACAATGGGATTGGCGGCTGTACTTCCAACTTTTTGCACCGTAAAGAGCAGAGCGACGAGTAAATTGAGCGCTGAAGAATTTGACGGCTCATTGATTCTTGAAAAGCTCGCCGAAATCGGCGAGGTCGATAATTTTTATGAGGCCGTCGATGCCGATGACTTTTCTAGAGCCAAGGCGCTTTTGCGAAAAGCGGGCGCCAATGCTCTAGAGATTTCTATCGTTCTAGAGAAAATGGCAAACTCCGAAGATTAGGTGGGCCCCTCATTTTAGGCCTCCTATTGTGGCTCTAAGTTGACTCGTTTGAGTCTCAACGCATTCGCGATGACCGAAACTGAGCTCAGACTCATCGCGAGGCTCGCAAACATGGGGCTTAGTAAAATTCCAAAATAAGGAAACAACGCGCCCGCCGCGATCGGGACCCCGATGGCATTGTAGACGAATGCAAAGAATAGATTTTGCCGAATGTTTTTCAGCGTCGCTTGGCTCAGTTGATGTGCTTTGACGATGCCAAGTAGGTCTCCCTTCACCAATGTGATGCCCGCACTTTGCATGGCCACATCGGTGCCGGTTCCCATAGCTATTCCCACATTGGATTGCGCCAAGGCCGGCGCATCGTTGATGCCATCGCCGGCCATGGCCACGATTCGGCCTTTGCCTTGAAGAGATTTTATGACTTCGCCTTTGGCCTCGGGCAAGACATCAGATTCATAACTATCGATGCCGGTTTTGTCGGCGACCGCTTTGGCCGTCAAGTGGTTATCACCTGTGAGCATAATGACTTTGATGCCATTTTTGTGAAAGTAAGAAATGGCTGCAATCGAGGAGTCTTTGATCGGATCTTCGACAGAAATCACACCCGCGGGTTTATGGCCGATGGCCACGAACATGGCGCCTTGACCCTGTTCTTGAAAGGGCCGCGCGATTTCGACGAGTTCAGAAGAATTGACGCCGGATTTATCGAGAAGCTTTTTGTTGCCAACAAGAGTTGTCTGACCATGAACTTTGCCTTTAATGCCCATGCCAGTGAGAGATTCAAAGTCGTGAACCTCGTGGTTTTCGATTTTGAGGCGTTCGGCTTCGCTAACGATGGCAAGCGACAAAGGGTGTTCGCTTGAACGCTCGAGCGCCGCCGCGTGAGCCAGCACTTGCTCGGCTGTGAAACCATTTATCGGCGTCACCTTTGAGACCGTTGGTTGACCGAGTGTGAGGGTGCCCGTTTTGTCGACAACGAGTGTGTCGATTTTTTCTAGAACCTCTAAGGCCTCGGCGTCTTTGATCAGCACTCCGCTCGATGCGCCTCTGCCGGTGCCAACCATAATCGACATGGGTGTGGCTAACCCCAATGCGCAGGGGCACGCAATAATCAGTACGGCCACAGCGTTAAGAATCGCGTAAGTCAGGTTGGACTCAGAGGCAAAGAAAAACCAAATCGCAGCTGTGAGTATCGCAGACAAAATTACGATTGGTACAAAATAAGATGAGACCTTGTCGGCTAGTTTTTGAATGGGCGCTCGGCTTCTTTGTGCTTTTGAAACCATATTTACAATTTGCGCCAGCAAAGTGTCTGAGCCCACTCGTGTGGCCCGCATTGTGAATGATCCGGTACCATTTATCGTGGCGCCTGTCGCTGGATCGCCGGGGTGCTTTTCTATGGGCATCGGTTCGCCGGTGATCATAGATTCATCAACGAGGCTGCGGCCAGATTTGACTTCGCCATCGACCGGCACTTTTTCGCCAGGCCTAACTCGCAGAATATCCCCGACTTGAATCTGTTCGAGCGGAATTTCTTGCTCTTGGCCGTCACCTGAAATTTTAATGGCGGTTTTAGGAGCCAGACCTAAAAGAGCTTTTATAGCATTGCCGGTTCGAGCCCGAGCCTTGAGCTCAAGCACTTGGCCTAGCAGCACCAGTGTTGTGATAACAGCCGCCGCCTCATAGTAGAGCGGCACAAGACCAGCATGCAGGCGTACGGAGTCAGGGAAAATATCTGGTACAAGAGTTGCCACGACGCTGTATATGTAGGCCACTCCGGTGCCTATCGAAACGAGCGTGAACATATTTAAATTTTTTGATTTGATCGAATCCCAACCACGTTCAAAAAGCGGCCGACCTGACCAAAGCACCACAGGGGTTGCAAGCAAAAACTGCAGACCCGAATAGACCCATCTCGGCAAAAAATGTTGCACGGGTTGCCCGGGAATCGTATCCGACATAGCGAGGGCTAGTAGCGGAACTGAAAGGGCAACACCCACGATCAAGCGTCTTTTAAAATCAGTAAGCTCAGGATTCTCGGCGTCGTCGAGTTGAACATCTTCGGGTTCAAGCGCCATTCCACAAATCGGGCAACTGCCAGGGCCCATCTGGCGAATCTCAGGGTGCATGGGACACGTGTGAATGCGCGCTTGGTTCTCTTTCGAGTTCGCCTGACTGCTGGATTTTGTACCGTGGCCATGGACGCAGCAGCTTGGCTCGCTATTTGAGGTCGACTTCACTGTCTCACCGTGTTCATGATTCATAAGTACTCCTTAAAGCCAATATGCACCTTCCAAGCGTTGGAAGGTCAATTTAAAACTTCGACTTGACCTTCCAATCGTTGGAATCTTTAAGATGGTCTCTAGAGCAAATAGAGGAGCCAAAATGATCATAAGTGAATTGGCAAAGCAGTCTGGCGTCAATGCAAAGCTCATTCGTCACTACGAATCGATTGGATTGATCCCAAAAGCGTCTCGAACGGAATCGGGCTATCGAAATTACAAAGAATCAGACGTTCAGTTTTTAAGATTTATAAAACGAGCGCGCGGGCTGGGCTTTTCGATGAAAGAGATAAAAAAATTAATCGGGCTTTGGCGCAACAAATCGAGAGCCAGCAAAGAGGTCAAAGCGCTGGCACATTCACATATCAGGGATCTCGAAGTGAAGATTCAAGAGATGCAAGAGATGGCCGACAATCTGCGCCGACTCTCGAAAGCTTGTCATGGTGACGCTCGCCCCGAGTGCCCAATTATTAAGAGTCTGGAGAGCTAATCCATATGGGCAAATTAATATCTATAGTTGTTTTGGTTATGGGAGTCTTTTCGAGCTTGGCATTTGCCAAGACGGTGACCTATGAGCTGACCATCGAAAAGAAGCCAGTCAATTTGAGTGGCAAAAAGACTGTCGATTTTGCTTTGATGGTGAATGGTCAAATTCCTGCACCAACACTCGAGTTCACCGAAGGCGACGAGGCGGTCATTACAGTTCACAATCGACTTGAAAATGAAGAGGTGTCTTTGCATTGGCATGGCGTTTTGCTTCCGCCCCTTATGGACGGAGTCCCCTATCTCAACACTCCGCCTATTTATGCCGGTGAAGACTACACGTTTAGATTTAAAATACGGCAAAACGGTACCTATTGGTATCACTCGCACACTATGGTTCAAGAGCAAAAAGGGGTCTATGGGGCGATTGTGATTCACCCTAAGAAGCCGATTGTTAAAGCAGATAAAGATTTGGTGGTCGTACTGAGTGATTGGTCTGATGAAAATGCGGATCAGATTATGAAAAATTTGAAAAAAGATGGCGACTACTATTTATATAAAAAGGATTCTATACGGTCGTACTGGGGGGCCTTTCGCGCGGGCTCTCTTTGGGGTCAGTTGAGCAATGAGTGGAGTCGCATGGGCGGCATGGATCTCTCTGATGTGGGCTATGACGCCTTCTTGATCAATGGCAAAAGGGGGCCTCAGCTCGTCGAGGCAAAGCCAGGTGAAAGGGTGCGAGTTCGCATAATCAATGCATCGGCTTCAAGTTTCTTTTATGTCTCTCTCGGAGACCAGCCTATGCAGGTGATCGCGGCAGATGGAGTCGACATTGAACCGACAATGGCCAATGAATTGTTAATGGGCATGGCCGAAACTTACGACGTGTTGTTCACAGTGCCAGACCATAAGAACTACGAGTTAAGAGCCACCAGCCAAGATGGTACGGGGCAAGCTTCGGGTTGGATTGGCAAGGGCGCCAAGGTCTACGCACGCGAAAAAACCAAGCCCGGATTGTATTCGACAATGGATCACATGAATCACGGTGATGACATGAGCCATGAAAATCATATGAGTCATATGGATCACGATAATAACATGAGCCATGAAAATCATATGAATCACGCGGGCCATGAGGGTCACAAAATGGCTAAAGCAATTGATTCACTAACAGTTGATGATCTGAAGTCCAAAACTTCGACGGCATTCGCAAAAGATAGGCATGTCTATGATTTAAAACTAGTGCTTGGCGGAAGCATGGAACGATATGTATGGCATATCAACGGCAAAGCCATTCACCAAGATCGAGACATCAACGTAAAAGAAGGCGATATTGTTCGGTTTACATTCGTGAACGAGACGATGATGCATCACCCGATGCATCTGCATGGTCATTTTTTTAGAGTGATCAATAAGTATGGCCAGTATTCTCCGCTCAAACACACTGTGGATGTTCCACCGCACGGCGAGCGAACAATAGAGTTTGACGCCAATGAGCCCGGGCAATGGATGCTTCATTGCCACAACCTCTATCACATGAAATCGGGGATGGCCCGGGTCGTTAAGTACATGTCTTACACTCCAACAGGCGAGATGGCGGAGTTCGACAAAATGGACCCCCATCGCCACGAGCATCTCTACTATGATGGCCGCCTAGAGGCTGCGACCAATCATGCGCAAGCGGACTTTAGGGTATCTCGAACATGGGATGCCCTTGAGGTGAAGGCTGAGACGCGTGAGTATGACGATTTCGATCATTCTGAAGCCGACGTTCTGTACCGCCGGTGGGTTTCAAATTACTTAAGCTTTGTCGGTGGCGGAGTTTACTTTTCAGAATATGACAAAGACGAAGCGCGCGGCGTATTGGGAGTGTCGTATATTTTTCCATTGCTTCTAGAGGCACAGTTGTTTGTGGACCACCGGGGGGAGTTTCGTTTGGATTTAGAGAGAAAGTTTCAATGGACCAAGTACATCTATTCAGACGGTCATTTGGCACTTCGTGAAAATCAAGATCACGAGTTTGAGGTGACGCTGATGTACGCTCAAAACTGGACATGGGCGGTGGGGCTTATGTTGACCGAAGACCGCGGCGGAGTTGGAGCGCAGTATCGTTTCTAAAACAATCTAATTGGTCAGGCGCTCCCAAGTGGCGTAGAGCTCTTCGACTATTTTTTGTTTGGCGTCGACAAGTTTTGCGCATTCTATCATTTTAAGTGGATCAGTGAAGTTTTCGGAGTTGTTCAATTCAGCTTGCGCATTGGCGAGGTCGAGCTCGGCTTTTTCGATGTCGACTTCGATAGTTTCGAGCTTCAGTTTGTCTTTGTATGAAAGTCTTTGCCTTTTTTCACTAAGAGCTGGTTTTTCGATCTGAGCTTGAGCCTGAGTCTGAGTAGCGGCTGTTTCTTTCGATGATCCAGGCTTTTGCCCTCTGAGCCATTGATTCAGGTCTGCATAAATTTGCCAGTCTCCGGCACCTTCTAACGCCAAATATTTCTGGCAGAGGCGCTCCAAAAATCGGCGATCATGCGACACGAGGATCACAAGCCCCGAAAAGTTCTCAAGGCTCTCTTCGAGCACTTCGATGCTATCTATGTCCAAATCATTTGTTGGTTCATCTAGAATCAGAACATCGGCCGGTTGGAGCAAGAGCTTTGCGATCAATAGTCGAGCTTGTTCTCCGCCAGAGAGCTGACTGATTTTGAGCCGCATCTTGTCTGAATGAAAAAGAAATCGACTCGCGTACGAGGCAATATGAACCGAGCTGTCTTTAAAAACGACATAGTCTGAGCCCTCGCCTAAATAGGTCAGAAGATCTACATCTTGAGGCAGTGAATCGCGCTTTTGATCGAAGTAGACGACTTTCAATTCGTCGGCGAATTTAAGGCTACCAGAAAATGGGGCGTTGGTTTTTGAGAGAACCTTAAGGAGGCTCGACTTTCCGCTTCCGTTATTGCCCAAAACGCCCAGGCAAATGCCCGGCCCTAGTGTCAGATCCAAATCGCGAACTAAGCAAAGATCCGAATATTGAATAGTTACATTTTCGATCTCAATGAATTTTTTTGCCTTTTTACCGGAGGATTCGATCTCGACGCGTACTTTTGTGCTTCCTGCACGGTTGCGAGCTTTGACGTTGGCCAACTGATCGATCAGTTGATGGGCGTCTCGCATTCTGGCAGAACTTTTCGTTGTGCGCGCCTTAACCCCAGCTCTGAGCCACTCTATCTCACGCTTAGCCTTATTCGACAATGACGCTTGCAAATTTAATTGAGTATTTGAATACTCTTCTCGTTGTCTTAAAAAATCCTCGTACCCACCATCGAACGATAAAAAACCATTTTGATAAAGAAAATTGAGTTCCATCATTTTGCTGCACAGGTTATCCAAAAAAGTTCGGTCGTGACTGACAATGATAAAGGCGCCACGATAGAGCTTAAGGGTTTCCTCGAGCCAAATAATCCCATCCCAGTCTAGGTGATTTGTCGGCTCATCTAAAATAATCAGATCAGGCTCTTGCGCCAAGGCGATCGCGAGGCTGAGGCGTTTTTTCCAGCCGCCCGAAAGCGCCTGAACTCGAGCATCAAAATCATCAAATCCGGCCATCGTCAATTGCATCGAAGCCTGTACCTCGGCGTCGAGTTGTTCGACGCCCAACTCAACAAGCCGATTCGTTGCTGTTTGCAACACTGAAAAGTCATCTGGGAAAACATCCTCTTGTTGTACATAAGCGAGGTTGAGGCCGCGCCTCGGAGCGACTTCGCCGTGGTCGGTCGATTCGATTCCGGCGAGAATTTTAAGCAGTGTGGATTTCCCGGCACCATTTGGGCCAAGTAGTCCAAGTCTGTCGTTTTCATAAACAGTAAAGCTGAGCTCATCAAAAAGAGTTTTTGAGCCCATTGTCTTTTGTATTTTATTTACCGAAATGAGGGTGGACATTATTCTTCAAGTCCTGATTTTTCAAACTCCAGCTGCAGCCACTGTTCTTCGAGTTGCATGATCGCTTGAGAATTTTTGCCAAGTTTTTCAATGGCCACCGCCGAGTCGCCCTTCGCTGAGACGATTTCTTGGTTGAGAATTTCATTTTCAGAGACAAGTTTTTCTATTTCTTGCTCACAATTTGTCATTTGCCGAACGACGGCGCGGATTTTTTTATCTTGATCTTTTTTATTCACGCGCGCTGGTGGCGGTGAAGCGCTGATTGACTTATTTTGGCCTGTGCCTTGCGGCGGTGCACTTGAGTCCGCCTGATCGGCTCCCTGCATGGCTTGCTGCATGCTCCAAACATATTCATCGTAGGTTCCGGGGTAGAGCATGACCTGACCACTTGAGACTTCAAGGATTCTGGTGGCGACCCTACGAATGAAACCTCTGTCATGACTTACCACGACGAGAGTACCAGAGTATCCATTGAGCGCCTGAGTGAGCGCCTCAACGGTTTGAAAATCCAGATGGTTAGTGGGTTCATCAAGCAAAAGGCACGGCGCTTTTTGCAGCAAAATTCGGCCCAAGGCCACCCTCGATTTTTCGCCGCCTGAAAGGACTTTGATTTTTTTAGAGATATGATCTGACGAAAAAAGCAATGAGCCGGCCATATTGCGGATCTCTTGCGGAGTCACTGCGCCCCTAGCAGCTTCTTCGAGCGACTCATATACGGTTTGTTCGGGGTGCAACACTTCAATGACATGTTGATTGAAGATGGCAATTTTCACATTGTAACCGACGTCTCGCTCGCCCTTTTGAGGTGGCAGCGTGCCGGCAAGCCCTTTGAGCAGAGTTGATTTACCTGCCCCATTGAGCCCCACTACAGCAACGTGATCGCCTCGCTTGATTTCAATAGAGACGTCTTTCAATATTTTTCTATCTTGGTAACCAAAGTCCGCTTGGCCCAACCTCAATACGGATTTTCCAACAGCTGGAGGCTCGGGTATTTTTATGACTGACGTCACCGGGATGGGCTTAGATTCAATGACTTCCATTTTTTCTAAGCGCTTCATTTTACTTTGCGCCTGTTTGGCCTTGGTGGCTTTTGCTCCAAAGCGAGTGATAAATTCGAGCAGCGTTTTTCGTTTTTCGGCTTGATTTTTGGCCTGCGCGGCGAGCTGAGATCGCAAGAGGTCTTTTTGCTCAAAGTAGTCGTCAATGTTGCCGTTGTATTTTGTGATTTCGGTCGCTTCAACCTCTAAAATATGGTCGGTCGTTCGCCTCAAAAATTCTCGATCATGCGAAATCAGCAAAAAAGCTCCTCGGTAACTTTGTAAAAACCGCTCGAGCAGCAAGGTGGTTTCTAAGTCCAAATAGTTAGTGGGCTCATCAAGCAACATAAGATTTGGATCGCGCCCTAGTAACCCAAAGAGTTTGATGCGCATACGGTAGCCGCCACTGAGGGTCGAGATGGGTTTAGCGAAAATTTCTTCTGAGACCTGCAGCTCTCGGCCCATAGATTTGACTTGCCATAGCGGCATAGTGGAGACGCGCTTAAGATAAGAGTTACCGGTTTCAGTGTCAGACCAGTGATCGTGCTGAGACAAATAGCCCAATGACAAAGCTCTAGAGAGAGTGAGCTGACCGTCATCGAGACCCTCTTCGCCGATCAGAATTTTAAACAAGGTGGTTTTGCCTGCGCCATTTGGGCCAATCACTCCAACGTGCTCGCCTTCATTAATAGAAAAGACGGCAGAGTTAAAGATCGTATGGGCGCCAAAGGCTTTTGAGCCATTGTTCAATTGAAGCAGAGTTAAGGGGGCAGACATAGCTCGGCCACCTTATCAGGCCGCCAGGCTGATGTCGACCTGACAAAAACCCCCATATTGTCGGCGAAATGCATCTAGATTGGTGGTTGACTTAGATTGACATATTCATTGGTCGTGATTCAATTGGCTGTAAGAGACACAACCAAGGAGTGGGTATGATTCTTCGAATTTTTGTTATTACATGGTTCACGTTAGTTTCTTGCTTCAGTACTGGCTGCGCATCAGGCGGATTCAAGTGGACTCGAAAATATGCAACATTCGTGAATCAGCAGCAAATCATCTTGCGCGTGGTTCTTTATATTTTGACAGGAATCGTGTTTGCAGTTGCGATGCTTGTTGATTTGGTTGTTTTCAACACCATGGATTTTTGGGAAGGCCGAGTGAGCGCCAATGATTACACCTTTGAAAAAGATGGTGTCACTTATTTGGTTAAGCATTCATATGAAGGCGAACAGAAGTTGCGCAACACTAAGATTCGAATTTTCAAGAAACATGCCCCGACGGCAGGCGCTCCTGACGCGACCATTGAGATCGCCGAGACTGATAAAAAGACAGTAAATGTTCTTGAAAATGGAATCCTAAAGGCGACGGTTGAAAGCATATACGACCTGCCTCAATTGGTGAGCTATGAAAACGGCAAAGAGATCAGTCGTAAGACGCTTTCATTTGAGGGGCCCGCTAAACAGATTGCGGCACACTGATTTAAAACGACGACTCTGGACCACTTAAAAATTCAATTTCTTTTGGGCTCGATTTTCGGCCCAGAATTTTATTTCGGTGAGGGTAGCGCCCAAACCTATCTACGATGGCCTTATGTTTTTTGGCAAAATCAATATTGCCCTCGAGGCCTGGCTGCGAAAAAAGCCTAAGAGATTGCGCATGAATGATTTTGGACTCACTGTGCATGTAGGGCATGTACAAAAAGCTCTTCTCTTTGTCGTTCAGATGAGCATCCATCCCAAGCGCCACGGCCTCTTGAGCTAAAGCCAGAGCCATAGGGTCCTGGGCAAACGACTTTGGATCATCTCTAAACATATTTCTTGAAAATTGATCGAGCACTATGACTTCGGCAAGTCGGCCTTGTGAGCTAGATCGCCAAAGATAAAGCTCCCCTTTTGAGGCCGACTCGTGAAGAGCGCCGAAGCGCTCACCGATCATTTTGTCAAATGACTGGTCTTTGACCCACCAACTTTTAGGTTCAATTTCTTTGAACCAAAACTCAAGAACACCATCCAATTGCAAAGCTTCGTTTGTGCTCATTGACAAGGATGGTACCAGGTCGGAGTCTTAGGCCATATGAAAATCACAGTTCAAGTCAAGGTGGGCTGCAAAGTTGAAGGCGTAGAATTCCTAGATGACGGATCTTATCTGGTGCGAGTCCGAGCCCGGCCGGTAGATGGAGAAGCCAACAAACGGGTCCTAGAGGTTTTGGCGGCTCATTTTGACACGCCAAAATCTCGAGTCAATTTGGTGTCTGGGCTAAAAAGTCGCAGAAAGATTTTCGAGGTTAAGTAGGCCCTTCTCACAATGGTACGTAGAACAGTCAGACGGTGTTAGCAAATTGGTCAGTCGACTAAACGGAGATCAGTTCTAGGCCTCTTAGAGTTGGCCGATCTTTTGCTCTACCCAATAACTATGAACAATCATAATTTCTGTTCCTTGTGTCATTCTGCGATCTCAGAAGAACGTCTATATCTCACGCCCGTGATTTGCGATGCGTGTGGAAACGTGATGTCGGGGGCCGAGGCCATGGTCGAAGACAGTTTGATGTGGCGAAACTACGCGACCTATATTGGTATATCGGTTTTGATTTTGGTTAGCTTTATATCGGTGGCCACTTGGGACATTTACGCCTATCGTGGCACTTCGCTCTATGTGAAGGGTGCGCTGGGTTGGCAAACGCTAGGCGAAAAGAGTGAGTTGGCTGACATTTGCTTTGAGCTTAAGAAGTATGATTGCGTTGAAAAACTTTATGTAGAATTGGCAGCATCGGGCGGGACCACGGAATTAGCGCAGCTAGGGCATCTGCTCGTGCGACGCCAAAAATACCAAAAGGCGGCGGCCACGTATCGGCAGCTTATAGTGTTGGACAGCCAAAATATAGAGGCGAGGTTTCAATTTGCAAAGGCGCTTGGTGAGCTTGGGCAAATTGATGAAGCGTCTAAACAGTTCGAATATGTATTGAGGTCTAAGCCTGGAGTGTTGCAGGTGACTGTCGCACAAAAATACGTAAATTATCTTATAAAAGCTCACCGAGTTGAGCAGGCCAGACGGTTGATACAACGGCTCAACCTCCCGATCTCGATCAGCCAAAAAGACAAGATTCCTCCGTATAAAAGTTAAATGCCAGATTGAACTCAATCATTCGCGGGTGTAAATGATTCGGTAGACGGTCATCTGCCGCCCGTGGAGGTTTTAGTGAGGCGATTCGTTTGGGTTCTGGTGCTGGGGTTTGTTCTTGGTGCTGGTGCCCTTGTGGTTATGCTGACGCGCGGCGCTCACGAGTCTGTTCATCCGCGCAGGGGCGCTATCACTGAGGCGATCTATGGACTTGGTAAAGTCAAAACCACTCACAGGTTCGATGTTAAAATTGGGTTTATTTCAACTGTTCGGCAATTGTATGTGCGCGAGGGTGATCAGGTCAAAGCCGGCGATCGTTTGATTGAATTTGATAGCGGTGTTTTGTTTAAGGCTCCATTTGCGGGGACGGTCACTCTGACGACTTCGCAAAAAGGCGAAACGTCTTTGCCTCAAGTTCCCATTGTTCGTCTTGAAGATTTGCAAGACCGTTATATTGAGGTTTCAATCGAACAACAAGGGGCCTTGCGAGTTAAGCCAGACCAAAAAGTAAAAATCTCATTTGAGTCCATTCGGGGCCAAACTTTAGAGGGCAAAGTTTTGACTTTGTTCCCCAGGGAAGATGAATTTTTGGCGCATATTGAAGTGGCCAACCTGCCAGAAAATGTATTGCCTGGAATGACGGCGGATGTGTCGATTGAAGTGGGGCAAATTCCAGACGCCCTGTTGATTCCGCTTAGCGCGGTTCGAGGTGGGTACATCACAGTCAAAAAGAACGGCAAAAAGCAGAAACTGCACGTTGATATAGGTCACGTCGATGGCTTGTGGGCAGAAGTGCGTGGTTCAGAACTGACTGTTGAAGATGAAGTTTTAGTCCTGAAGTCAAAAGAATAGATTTATGTTTTACCTATCGTGGCGACAACTGCTATCGCGAAAAAAGCAATCCATTCTGATTCTGCTCGGCGTTTCATTTGGTACGCTTCTTTTTGTAAGTATCGCGGGAGTTCAGCTTGGGATGCGCGAATACTTGGCCGAGCAGCTTTTGAATAACACGGCTCACATTCTAATTTCAGGCGCGGAGCGCGACATCGTTCAAAGCGAAGTGACCCGGTCGATGTATTCAGAAAATCAGGTTGTTGGATGGGTGGTGCCGCCAAACGGCAAGCGCGACGAGACGCGATTAGAGAACTATTCAGGATGGTATGCAAGGTTAAACTCGGACCCCGAGGTCTTTGATTTTTCACCCCGGTTAACGGCCAACGCGATTTTAGCTAATGGTAAATTTGTCGCATCAGCCAACGTGATAGGCACCGTGCCTGAGCGTCACGTGCGAATCACGTCGGTAAAAAAGTATATGAAAGAAGGGCGGTTCGAAGATTTGTCATTGGGTGGTAACCCCATCGTGGTGGGCAGTGGAGTGGCCAAACAAATCGGCGCCAGACTCGATCAGTTTATTCGCGTGAGCGCTGGCCGCGGAGTTGAAAAGCCGTTTAAAGTTGTTGGTATTGTTCATTTTGGCAATCAGCAAATCGATGACAGCATCGCCTTTGCTCAATTGCGTGACATTCAGGTGCTCACCAAAAGCCCTGGTCGCGTCAGCCAGATTGCCGTAGCGCTTTACGATATTGATCGGAGCACAGAGGTGGCTGATTTTTGGCAATTGATTTCGAATGACAAAGTCGAAGATTGGCAAGAGGCCAACAAAATGTTTATGGAGATGATTAAGGTTCAAGACTTCGTACGTTATTTTATTATCTTTTCGGTTCTTTTGGTCGCCGCTTTTGGAATTTACAATGTATTGACTATTATGATTAATCAGAAGCGCCGAGAAATCGCAATTCTCAGGGCCATCGGTTATGGGCCTAAGCGAATACTTGAGTTGATTCTCTACCAAGGAATTTTGATTGGGATTGGAGGTGGTGTGCTCGGAATTGGCTTGGGCTATCTATTGTGTTTGTGGATCGAAAGTATTGATTTTGGTTTCGAAATCGGCGGCAAGAATTCTTTGTGGGTGGCCTACGATGTTTCGACCTACGTGACCGCCTTTGTGTCGGCCACATTTGCAAGTTTGATCGCCAGTTTTTTGCCGGCATGGGCGGCGAGCCGAATGACCCCAATGGATATTATTCGAGAAGAAGCATGATTGAGTGCAAGGGCATTATCAAAGAGTTTGGAAATCCGCCGACCCGGGTGCTACATGGATTAGATTTTCAAATTCAGAGCGGCGAGTTTGTGGCCATCTCAGGTCGGTCGGGAAGCGGCAAGTCCACGTTGCTTTACATCATTAGCACGCTCGACAGCCCGACTCGGGGTGAGGTTCATATTGACGGTCGTTCTGTCACGAAAATGAGTGTTCAAGAGGTGCACGAGTTTCGAAATCGTTTTGTTGGTTTCGTGTTTCAGTTTCACTACTTGCTGCCGGAACTTTCGGCGCTCGAAAACGTGCTGCTACCTGCGCGCAATCTGGGATTAGAAGAAGAAAAACACCAAAGTGCAATGGAGCTCCTCGAGCGACTCGAGGTGGCTAACCAGCATCATAAGCTCCCAGGTCAGATGTCTGGGGGGCAACAGCAAAGGGTGGCCATTGCGCGTGCGTTAATAATGAATCCTCGCTACATCTTTGCCGATGAGCCGACCGGAAACCTGGACACTCACAACGCGAGCCAAGTTATGGCTCTCTTAAAGGAGATTAGTCAGAGTGAGAAGACCACCATATGTTTGGTGACCCATGAACCTGAATTTGCTGCTCAGGCAAGCCGCGAAATTTACTTGGTTGACGGGCGTATTTCTGTGCCCGAAGCTTAGGAGTTCGAAACTACTTAAGGAGATTTTTATGAGTTTGAATTTTGGCTTGATTCTAGGTGCATTGATCGTGGGATTCGGCGCGATGAACTCGGCAGTTGCAAAAGATCATGGACGCCACAAGGGTCACAAAGGCGGCGAACGTCACATGGATATGATGGCCGAAGAGTTGGGCCTGAGCAAAGATCAAGTTGAAAAAATGAAAACGGCCAAGAGAGAATCTCGTAAACAAATGAAGTCGTTGAAATCTGAGCTTCACGAATTGAAATCTAAGCTGATGAATATGATGGCCAGTGAGTCGACAAAAGAACAACTCAAAGAATGGCATAGCAAAATTCGCGATCAAAAAAACAAGCTCGAGGATCTACGATTTTCTCAGATGCTGAGCATGCGGGATCTTTTAACCCCTGAACAGCGCAAGAAAATGGCCGGTCTTCATAGTAAAATGCATAACGATATGGACGATGACTCAGACGAAGACTAGTAGGCTTGTATTTTTTTGAGACTATAAATCCCAAAACGACTCTCAATATCTTAGGCTAGTTAGCCGATAGTATAGGTGGAAGTGGTACGTATTTGGGAGGCTTGTTTTGCCAATTGGTCGTTCGTCACAACATCTAAATCTTGGCGCAAAATGGCAAGTAGTCATAATGGCGACTATGCTCGCCTTCACCGTTGGGTGTACCCGCGATAAAAAAGAGTCGTCTTCGTTAAGCATTCAACTTCCGCAAGCATCTCAATCCATTTCTTCAAGCGGCAAATTGGAATCTGTTAGTGCGACTTCAGCGGCTGATTGGGGATTGAGTGACCCGACCACTTATTCTGAGATTTCTTGCTACGCCGTCACGGTATCGGCCCCAGATTTGAGCGGGATTCGCTGCTTAGATTCGAGCGGGGTTGAACAATTTAAAGTTGGATTGATTGGAGGCTTGTATCCTGCAGGCTCTCAAGTTGTACTTGATGTACCAGCTGGCGACGCGCGAACTGTTCGGCTTATTGGAGTTAAAGGTTCAACGCCTGCAGATTGTTCACGCCCAGCAATCAGTCAGCTCAATTTGGCCAACTACTCGGCGCCATTTGTTCTAGGCCAAACAACAGTGAATCTGACTCCGGGAAACCAAAACATCAGTATTTCGGCATCGCTTGTGGCGGCTAACAAATTTCATAGATGTGTGGCCCCAGGAATTGCCTTTGGCCCCACCGATGATCCTCCCCCTTCAGCAACTCCAGCCATCACCTCGACTCTTACGACAACTCCTGCTTCAGTTTCGAGTCTGACCACGCTCGCCGCAACAGTTGGTGGTTCTGGAATTGTTACGTACAAATACAAAGTTGGGTTGTCGGGTTCTACGGATTGCACGAGTGCTTCTGGCTATAGCTCGGCCATTCCTGTTGGAACACTCATTACGGACGACATTTCAGGTCTTGGTGATGGTTCGATCAAGATCTGCGCGCTTGGGATAGACGGAAACGCTGTTGAGCAATCACTTGCCTCGGCCACTTCTTACACTTGGACAAAAGACACCACAAATCCCTCTGTCGCTTTCACTTCACCAGCAGGTGGATCATGGGTTAACTCGAGCAATCAGGCGTCGATCAGCATTTCAGGCACTTGCTCCGAAAATGGTCAAAACATCAATTATTCGGGTGATGCGACGGGGACGACCACTTGTACAGGTGGTACATGGAGCGCATCTGTGGATTTGTCGGGCGCAGGTGAAGGGTCCATTACCATCAACGCCAACCATAATGATTTAGCTGGCAACGCGGCCACCTTGGCCGCCTTGTCGCTGAACAAAGATATAACGGCTCCCACCGTCGCTTTCACTTCACCAGCAGGTGGATCATGGGTCTATACGGCCAATCAAGCTGCGCTCAGCATTGCAGGAACATGTTCTGAAAACGGCCAAAGTGTTTCCATTTCAGGCGATGCAAGTGGCTCCGCCACATGCACCAGTGGCGTATGGAGCACCTCAGTCGATGCATCGGGTGCAGCGAACGGTTCGATCACTATAAATGCAAATCAAAACGACACGGCCGGCAACGCAGCCACTCAGGCCTCATTGAGCTTGACCAAAGACACATCGGCTCCCACCGTGTCCTTTACTTCTCCGGCCGGTGGATCATGGGTTAATTCGGGCACACAAGCGTCATTGAGCATTGCGGGAACGTGTTCTGAAAACGGACAGAGCGTCTTCTATTCGGGCGCTGCGAGTGGCTCTACCGTTTGTTCAAGCGGAACTTGGGGTGCATCGGTCGATGTCTCTGGGGCAGGACAAGGGTCTATTTTTATCTTTGCAGATCATGCCGATGTGGCTGGCAATAATGCCTCTCAGGCGTCCCGGACATTAAACAAAGATACAGTGGCACCGTCGACCCCTACCATTTCAATCGATAGCGGCGCGGGCACGGCATACTCAACCTCAGTGGCACTCAGCTTGAGTGCTACAGGGGCATCTGACATGTATGTGACCAATACGGCGGGCTGTGCGAGCGGCGGCGCACTCGAGACTTATTCTTCGAGCCGAGCGTGGACACTTGGTGGTACAAACTCAACACAAACTGTTTATGTTAAATTTTTAGATGCAGCAGGCAACGTGTCATCGTGCGTTTCAGACAATATCTTACACCAGGCACCGGCTGTACTTTCAATTTCAGAAATCGACCCCTACGACTATGGCTCTTTGGCTGTTGGAGGCTCCTCTGATCACACGTTCACTGTGACGAATATCGGGGTAGCTTCGGCCACGAGTTTTACCCAAGGGTCGTTCGGTTCACATTTTAACTGGAAGGGTGGATCGTTTCCGGGTACTGGGGGCACATGCGCAGGATCTCTTGCTGGCTCTGCGAATTGTACGGTCGTAGTGACTTACTCTCCAGTTGCAGGTGGCCTACTCACGGATACGATACAGATCAACTACAATGACGGAGCGGGGGCTCAGTCAGCCACCCGAGACGTACAAGGCACCGGGGTTGCGCCAGTGGGCTTTGCGCTTGGATTTGGTCATAGCTGTCTTTGGAATTCGGCTGGAAATGGAAAGTGTTGGGGCCTAGGCGGATCAGGTGAGCTCGGCAATGGTTCAACGTCGAATCAAATGTCGAGCGTGGCGATCAGCGGTGGATACAATTGGTCTTATTTAGATTCAACCGCATCAACTACTTGCGGAGTCACCGCGGGAAACTCTGGCTATTGCTGGGGCTATGGAAGTGGTGGACAGTTAGGAATAGGTTCAACCACAAACCAAACTTCGCCTCAGTTGGTCACTGGAACTTGGTCTAAGATAGTCGTTGGCGATGAGCACGGATGTGGACTGGCAACAGACAATACCATTTCTTGTTGGGGCACAAACACAGGTGGCGAATTGGGCGATGGCACAACGACGCCAAACTACAATCCAGCGTCAATTTCTGGCGGTGGAACCTTTACGGATCTTGATACCAATGGCATTCACGTTTGTGCAATCACGACCGGGGGTGCAATCAAGTGTTGGGGCGATAATACCTATGGACAGTTGGGTAACAACTCCCTCTCTTTAGCAACTTCGCAAGTTGTATCAACCCTGTTTGCATCGACTTATTTAAAGGTCGCAACCGGGAGTAATTTCACCTGCGCCATTCGGAGTGACAGTTCGATGGAATGTATCGGTGCGGGAACTCTCGGCCAACTCGGAAATGGCACTTCTACAAGTTCATGGAATACAATCATTACAGTTTCAGGTGGAGGCGGTTGGACTGATGTGTCGGCGGGCTCTGGGCATGTCTGTGGCCTTAAAACAAACGACCTCTACTGTTGGGGGTTCAATGTAAGTGGGCAGTTGGGGGATGGCACCTATGCGGACAAAAATACTCCTACGATGGTAAGCGGCACTTATTCAAAAGTCTTTGCCGGTTACGAACACACCTGTGCGATCACCATGGGTGGAGCACTGAAGTGTTGGGGAAAAAACACCTATGGACAACTGGGTAACGGGAATACAACCACATACAACACGCCACAGACGGTAAATCCCTAACTTACTACGCGCGGGTTTGTCTCAAGTTGAAGCACAATTGGCTAGCCTTTGATCTTGAGCTTTAGCCGCACAATTCCGATAAGTTAGCATGGTGGGACGTCTATTGAGTCAGAAATATGCGATTTTTTTCGCCGTGGCCTTGATGGCCTCTGTCGGTTGTACGCGAAAGTCAGACACGAGCTCCAATCTCGTTATTCAAGTTCCAAGTGTGAGCGCCAATTCATCAGCAAAAATTTCGGAAAGTGTTTCGTCGCAAACCTCAGGCAATTGGGGGCTTAACGATTCTTCTACTCTATCTGAAATCAATTGCTACGCGGTTATGATTGGTGGCCCTGAGAGCGACCTCAATAGGCAGTCTTGTGAAACCACTTTGGGCGGTTTCAAATTCGGACCATCAGTGGTCTTTGCTCAACCAGGAACCCAAATCGCACTTGCAGTTTCAAGTGGCTCAGGCAGGGTCATTAGTCTTTTTGGACTTCGCTCGATCAATGGGGCTTGCAAATTTGTACCAGAAGGCGCGTCACCCCAGTTTGCTTCACTCTCGAGGCCGATGCGCTTGGCTCGAAAAACAGTAGAGCTTGTTCCCGGTGATGTCACCGTTAGTCTGACTGCGGCTGTCAGCAATGAATTTATTAAAACTTGCACGCGCGACGGGGGCCCGCCCGGAAACGGCGGCTCAGCGCCCGGGCCGTTGTCACTTACACCAGTGAGTCCAAGCTCTAATCCTTACCGCGTGTCGGTTGGTGACTCATTAAATTTTTCTGTTAGTGCCTCGGGCGGAGAAGGTTCCTTAACTTACACTTGGACACTCAATGGATCCCCAAATGCCGCGCTGACGGGTTCCAATTCTTCGGCAACGTTTGTGACCAGTGGATCTTTCTTAGGCGACAACACGGTTTCAGTGAGTGTGACCGACGGAACGACGACGGTTTCGAATTCGTGGACCATCAAAGTGAATGGCTATTCAGCAGCCTGCAATGGCTTGATGGCTGGTCAAATTTGCACTGTGTTGGGCGTGGCGGACGTGGGCAATGGTGCGATCATCGCCAATGAAATGAGTCGACTTAAAATTCAGCCCCAAG
>JBGSQJ010000424.1:0-1804 GCA_041738165.1 Bdellovibrionales bacterium | reverse complement strand
GCCTGTCGATAAAGTCCGCAAGGTTTTGAAAATCGCCAAAGAGCCGATTTCGCTGGAAACTCCGGTGGGTGAAGAAGAAGATTCGCATCTTGGCGACTTCTTGCCTGACACAAAGGTGATTAACCCGGCCGAAGCGATCGTGAACTTGAACTTGGCCGAGCAAACTCGCCGCGTTCTGGCCACGCTCACGGCCCGCGAAGAAAAAGTTCTTCGTATGCGCTTTGGTATCGGTGAAGAGAGCGATCACACTCTTGAAGAGGTCGGACAAGACTTTAACGTCACTCGTGAACGTATTCGTCAGATTGAAGCCAAGGCCTTGCGCAAGCTGCGCCATCCCAGCCGCTCGAACAAACTAAAAGCCTTTATTGAATGATGAAGGCTTAGTCGGCTACACCTTTAAGTTGTTTAAAAGGCGGAAGACCTTTTTTTGCAGAGCCTCATGGGATATCGGTTTAACGATATAATCAGTGGCTCCTGCCTTTAGCGCCTCGACCACCTTTTCTTGGCCTGATTCCGCGGTGACCATAACAAAGGGAATACTACGCAGCTCATCGATGCGCTGGCATTCCTGCAAGACGGCCAGGCCACTTCTTTCGGGCATATTCCAATCACAGAAAATAAATGTGTAGGGATCACCGTTTTTAAATGCCGCCTTAAGCATACTCAAAGCGTCATCGCCGGTCGCGGCTTCATCCACTCGTTTAAAACCAATGTTTTGCAATCCGCTGCGAAGCATATGACGAATCAACTCAAAATCATCCACCAGCAATATGCGAGCTTGGGGATTTGGATTTGGTTCGTTCATTAAAAAGTCTCCCGTCAGTAGCGGCACATGCTATTTCTACTCATCGGTGTTGCCATTGAGTTCCTATACGAGGCTGTCAAAGATTGCTTGTAGAGGCTGGTATGTGTAACCCTTTTCTGCATGCGCATGGTTCTTTGTTTTCTGTCTTTGATATCTTTTTCTGCAAACGCACAGGTTCAATCGAAATCATTCAAAGACGCGTATCAGGACTTTTTGCAGTCTCCGGATTTTAAAGCGACCGAGAGTGATTTGCTCTCGATCGAGCTGGACTTCGCGTCGCGTGAGATCGTGTTAGAACCCGTGTTTCAACTCTTAGGCCAGCGGGCCAATGAGAACCGCGAAACATTAAGTTCAGCAGTACGAAAGTCGAGAGTCGATACACTCTCGGCCACTCTTAAAAAGCCTTTTTCCACCGGCACAGAATTGTCATTGGGCCCAAGCTGGGAGCGGGCATTGATGCCAAGTTTGATCCCCGATCACCGAGCCACGATGGATTGGCAGCTCACATTGACTCAAAGTCTTTGGCAGGACGCGTTTGGACGTTCGACGAGACTGCGCCGGACCCGTGAAAACTATCAGCATCGCCAGAAGCTGGCTGAAGCCTTGGGGCGGCGCGGACAACTGGTTTTTGAATTTGAAAGTTTGTATTGGGATTGGGCATTGGCGTTAAAGGAAACCGAACTGCAGGAAAAGAATTTAAAGCGCAGCCGAGAAATTCAAAGATGGGTGCAAGATCGTTTTTCTAGGGCCGCGGCCGAGAGCACGGATCTGCTTCAAGCACGTGCTCTGACTACCCGTCGTGAATTGCAAGTGTCGACCCTAAAGCTCACATTAACGCAGGCGTGGTCGCGCATCGAGCGCTTCGTTGCAGGCCGAGCTTGGCAACCAATGCCATCAGATTTGTCAGTGTCGCGCGCTCTGGCAGGACTCACTCTTTTGTGGCCACTGGATAACTTGGCCGGCAAAGTTCAGCCGTTGAAATATATTGAATTGGAGAAT
>JBGSQJ010000423.1:0-2142 GCA_041738165.1 Bdellovibrionales bacterium | reverse complement strand
CCGCATCTCCACTCGTAAGGGCACGGCTATATTTTTAGAGGATCTTTTGAATCATGCCATTGAGATGGCTAAAAAAATAATTGAGGCCAAAAACCCAGACCTAGAGGATTCAGATACGGTCGCAAGGCAAGTTGGGATTGGTGCGGTCATTTTCAATGACCTTATGAACGATCGAGTGAAAAATGTCGATTTTGATTGGGACCGAGCGCTTGATTTCGAGGGAGACAGTGGTCCTTATGTTCAATATTGCGGAGTTCGCTGCGCGAGTTTGGCGCGCAAGTATGGGCGAGATATTTCAAAAACTTTTAGGGCGGAATTGAATTCTCAAGAAGAGAGTGAACTCATAAGAATTTTACTGAATTACGAAGACGTTTTGGCGTCGGCGTATGCGAATTTCAAACCACATGTGTTGGCTGGCTACCTCCTAGACGTTTGTCATAGGTTCAATCAGTTCTACAATAAGTGTAGAATTGTTGGTGAGAGCGATGAATTGACCGCGAGTCGCATGACCTTAGTCGAGCAGACTCGGCGAGTGATTGAAGCTGGGCTTAAAATACTCAGTATAGAGCTGCCCAAAGCCATGTAAGGCTTCGAGACTTCTCAATATATTCTCAAAATCCGCCGTTAAGAAGGGTAGCCATATGGGACTAAACGCCTTTCTTTCATTTATGTTGATGCTCACCGTGGGATGGATGCAGATCTATTCGCAAACTCGCGAGCGCTACAACGGTGTGGCCGAGTATAAGCACAAAGCGAAAAGCATCGAAGAAAAGCTCAATCGAGCCAGATTGGCTTCGATTGTAGAAAGGGAACACTTCTTGGAGTTTCGTCAGCAGGTTGCTGCGTTGATGCCTGAGGTACTTGAACAAAAGGGTTTGGGTCAAGAAGGTTACGGCGTTCGTAATTTGGCTAGCGTTGTGACTTCTGTAGACAGTGGTGAAATTCGAAAAACCATTGCCCGGACTTTGTTTGAAAACGGCAAAGAAAATTTTCGTAAAGGTAATTTTCAAAAATCCACTCAGGCATTTGGTGCGCTCATAGACCGGTATGGTTACACAACCTATGTGCCTGAAAGTTTTTTTCTAATGGCCGAGGGATTGTTTCAAGATCGCAAACTTGAAGAGTGCACCGACAAAATCAATCAGATGCTCGAGCTCTATCCAAGCCATGAACTCACAGGTTTTGCCCTGATTCGCCTTGGTAAAATTTATGAGATACAAAAGCGAAGCGATGAGGCCGTCGAGATTTACAAGACCGTCATGAAATCTTTCACCCAGGCCGATGTGATCAATCAAGCTAGAATCTCGCTCAAGCAGGTTGAGTTATGAGTTTGGTCAGAGCCGCAATGCTCTGGCTCGTGCTCTTTGGAGAGGTACGTATTCATGCTTCCTCTGACTCGCACTCCGCGCTTAAATGTGATTTTGCAACTGCTCCTTGTGTGGTTGAGGGCGTCGGGCGAAGAACGGATTTGACCGACAATCAACTCGAGCTCGAGGTTTCGATTTCTGCGGGCAGCGTGATTCAGATTCGCAAGAACAGAGACTGGGTTTTGATTGTCGGTGAGGCTTATCTGTCTACAAAAAAATCGGCGATTGTTGCTTCACCCTTTGGAAAATTCGAATGCTATGGAGCCTGTGCGGCGCTGGCCTCAAGAGAACCGAAGTCTATAAAGTTATCAGTGCTTGAGGGCGATTGGCGAATCACGAGGCTCGGCGAGGCGAGTGAATACCAAGTTTCTGAGGGCGCTGAGGTTCAGCTTTCTGTTGTTGGAACTGATGGCAAAGCAGGTTTAAGTTTTCCGCAATCGAGTTCATGGGACGCGGTCGTTGAGCTTTGGGCCAGACTTTATCGGGGTGATCTGCCTGAATTTAGCAAAGCCGTTCGAGCTTACCGGGCGGCATGGGCGGTGGCGACAGAATCAATAAGTCAGCTTCATCTGGACTATGCCTTAAGAAACATTGCGAATCAGGAATCCGAGTGGCAGGCGCTTCAGGCCAAAAGGCGAGCCCAAGAGCGCGAAAATCGGCGTTTAAGACAGATCTTTCGCCAGAAGAACTACCTCGACTCCAATTAGACTCTTCGCACCTAAAACGACTCATGATAGTATAGATTCAGCAATGATCTCAGGAGGAGAGCATGTCG
>JBGSQJ010000393.1:0-5287 GCA_041738165.1 Bdellovibrionales bacterium | reverse complement strand
ACCCACAAGCTCACTGCGATCAAATGGTCGCTCAATTCAAGGCCGAATGGGCGAAGCTCAATATTGACTACACCGGTTTTATTCGCACCACCGATGAGGCTCATAAAACTGTCGTTCAAGAGGCTCTGCAGCAACTCTTCGATGCTGGCGAAATTTATGAAGACACCTATGAAGGCTGGTACTCCGTCAGCGAAGAGATTTTCTACACCGAAAAAGATTTGGTCGATGGCAAAAGCCCAGCCGGCAAAGAAGTCACTCGCATTCAAGAAAAGAATTATTTCTTCAAAATGTCCAAGTACCAAGAACGCCTCATTAAGTACATTCAAGACCATCCAGATTTCATCGCTCCAGATTTTAGAAAAAATGAGGTGCTTGGTTTTCTTCGGCAACCACTGAGTGACCTGTGCATTTCTAGACCCAAAGCTCGCTTGAGCTGGGGTATCGAGATCCCGTTCGATAAAAATTATGTCACGTACGTTTGGTTTGATGCGCTTCTCAATTACTGCACGGGAGTGGGATATCGGCAGAAAGATCGCCAAGAGGATTTCGAAAAGTGGTGGAATCAAGCCGGCGCCACTCACTTGATTGGCAAAGATATTTTGACCACTCATTGCGTCTATTGGCCCACTATGCTTATGGCCCTGGGGGTTCGTCTCCCAAAGCAGATTTTCGCAACGGGCTGGATACTTAACAAAGATCAAGCCAAGATGAGTAAATCTGAAGGTGAGGTGCTTCGAGCAAGTGAAGTGGCCGAGATGATTGGACTGGATGAGCTTCGCTACTATTTGTGCCGAGAGGTCCATATGGGCAACGATGCCGCCTTCTCGCTTGAGCTCGTGCAATCAAGAGTGAATAGTGAACTCGCCAACAATTTGGGAAATCTTTTTAGTCGGTCTACAAATTTGGTTGAAAAGTTTTTCGCTGGCCGGCTGCCAAATCTTTCAGTGTTAGACGAACAGGCCGAAGCACTTAAGGCCGCCTGCCTCGAACTGCCTGAAAAAGTGAAATCTGAAGTCACAAATATGAGCGCCAGCTATGCTCTCGAGGCCATTGTTCAAACGCTCTCACTTGCCAACAAATATCTCGAAGACAAAGCTCCGTGGAAATTGGCAAAAACGGATCTTGAACAAGCGGGGCGAGTGCTCGCCGTTTCACTAGAGGTGCTGCGCGTGTGTGGCCTATTGCTCTATCCCGTGATGCCCATGAAAATGGACTCCATGCTCTCACAAATAGGCGTTAGCCAGCGCGATTCGAGTGGGCTGGCTGAGTGGCCGGCCATTCCTGGTGGAACTCAAATTAGCAAGAGCGCGCCACTGTTTCCGAGATTGGATTTGGTTAAACCTTAGCGTTTGATATCAGCGAATTTCATAGTGCAAAAATCGACACTCCGTCGGACCATTCCATACAGGATGTCGCCTTGAGGCCTTTAGTCCAATCGACGAGGCAACCAATTCGTTTCCACTTAAAAGCCACAGGTCCCAGCCTTTGAATTTTTCTTTTAAGACCGTCGAAAAATCCCACATTAAAGTCTTTACGAGTTCGGCGTCACCGATTCTGTCGCCATAGGGCGGATTGGTCACAATGATTCCCGATGCTGCTGGAGGCTCTATCGCTCGCACATCGAGGGTTTGCAACCTGATCCAATTCGCAATGCCCGCGGCCGACGCATTCTCATTTGCACTCTTTAGCGCGTCGGGCTTGAGGTCACTCGCAAAAATGATAGGTTTGGCCGGTGCCGCTTTGCGAGTTTCAGGCGTTCTAAGCGTGTTCATTTTGTCCGATTGAAACTTGTTTATCTTTTCAAAAGCAAAACCTTTGCGCTTTCGATTCGGGCTCAACCCCGAAGCCATAAGAGCGGCTTCAATGACAATGGTTCCCGTTCCACAAAAGGGATCCATCAAAGGTCGATCAAAATCCCAGTTCGACCACTTCACGAGCGCCGCGGCCACATGCTCTCTCAGCGGCGCCTCTCCCGATCGAGATCGGTATCCTCGAAATGACAATGGCTGTCCCGTTAGATCAATTGCCAAAGACACATCTGGCCCCACAACTCTGACAATAATTCTAAGGTCACAATCCTCATTGCTACCGACGTCTGGCCGCGCACCATATTCTTTACGGAACTGATCCACCAGTGCATCTTTCACTCTCAGAGCCACAAATCTTTGGTCGCGCAGGTTTTTGTGCTCGCGCACGTGGGCTTCGATTCGAAACGTCTGTTGAACATTTATATATTGAGTGAAATTATGTTTTTGCACACCATGATAGAGATCTTCTTCATTGTAAGCCTTGAAATCGAGAATCGGAAGAATCACTCGAGTAGCAAAACGGCTGGAGAGATGGACTTTATAAGCGCCTTCCCAATTGCTTTCGAATTCGACTCCGTCGCCTTTTGATTGAACTCTGCGCATCCCAAGCTCGCCCAGCTCATCGGCAAGCAATTCTCTAAGTCCCCGAGAAGTGAGAGCCACAAAGCGAGGCACTAATCGTCCTGGCTGTCGTCGTGGCTTTCGCTCATGTCTTGGTTGTAAAGCTCCTTAAAAACTTTGCGCTGAAGCGTGCGAGCATCGACTCGAATGTCGACGTCCGGAAGCGAGGCCTGAACTTGAAGCTCATCTTCATCAGATCCACCCGGATAGCTTCTCGCGCCAGGTATTACCAGTGAGGACGGCTCTCGAACTGACTCTTCATCAAATACATCTAAACTCTGACTCCAGGCCACGGGCCCCATCAACATGCACAAAATCAATCCGGTTTTCAAAATCACGTTTTCACCTTTACTCTTATTCATTCTGGGCCTCTTCACTTAAATATCCTGGCCCGCTCAATCTTATTTTACCTCAGCCGCCGGTGACTCTGCATAGGAATTTGCGTCCGCACCTTAGCCAACTCACTTGGCGCTAGGTCTACTACCGCTAAAGCGTTTTGAGAATCATTTAAATCCACCATGACTTCTCCCCAAGGCGAAACAGCTAGACTATGGCCATAGGTCATCCGCCTTGCCTCACCGGCCACATGAGGCCCCACTTGAGCCGGAGCCAATAAATAGGCCTGAGCCTCGATAGCCCGAGCACGCAACAACACCTCCCAATGGGCACGGCCAGTTGGAACTAAAAATGCCGATGGGACCAGCAACAAATCAACCCCTTGATAGTGTTCAAAAAGCTCCGCAAAACGAAGATCGTAGCAAATGCTTAAGCCCACTTTCCAGCCCAAAACATCAATCACTGATGGGCTCTGACCCGCCAAAAAATGATCCGACTCGCGAACTGACGGCGCCCCTTCAACATCCACATCGAACATATGAATCTTTGAATACACCATTTGTGCCCGTTGACGAGGATGAATGACCAACGTGGCGTTCACAACCCGCCCGTCCAAATTGAGCGCCGCCGTAGTGATGAGCACAATCAAGTCAGCATTTGTGACCGCTGCCTCTAAGCGCTGCATCAACTCAGATTCCAAATGAGCAGGCTGAATAGGTCTTCCAGCCCCAATTCTAAAATAAAGAGAGTTTTCAGGAAAAACCAAAAGATCAGCTCGCTCCTTGGCGGCCTGCTCAATCAGTTGAATGATGTGGTTGAGATTGGATTCAGCGTTTTCAGTAGAACTCAGTTGGGCTAGGCCCGCACGAATTGGACTTAGTCCACTCACTCAGATGCGCTCGTGACCGCTGACGCTGTCACGTCCCGACAGTTCCATCCTGATTTTATTAAATTGGCCTTCACATTCTCAAGAAATCCAATGCAGCTATTTAACATGCGCCCTTGGCCAATGTTTTTTTCGGTTCCAAATTTGGTGTAATAGGTCACACAGCTACCATCACTGACCAACTCGACCCTGATCGTTCGCACTTGTTTGAGATTGCGACAAATCCAATAGGCCTTGGGGGTGGTCTCGGCCACCTCAGCGACAGCGAGGCCCACGAAAAAAACACCTTGAAACATGGCTAGCAGTAAAAGAATTTTCATTTCGTCAAATAGGCTATCACTTATAGGGATTTTCAACAAACCCAAGTAGTTTAGGATTTTGACTTAGGTTTTGCTTTGGACTTTTTCGACGCCTTGTCGGCACTTGGAGCCGAAACCAGCAGTACATTTGAGTAATCAATAAAGCCTTCTTTTTTAAGAAGTCCTTCTTTTTTGTCATAATGGGTTTGAACTCGAACACCCTGAACAGTGAGCTTCATAGAAGCCGGGTTTACGGCCAAAACAACGCCCTTTTTGCCCTTATCCGCCCCTGCAATCACTTGAACGGTCGAACCTTTTTTAATTTTCAACTTCAAAGCCATCTCACACCACCTTCAAGAGGAACGAATTCAATCGAATAGTTAGGCTTTCGCCTTCTGTTTCAGCTTTCTGAGCATCCTCATTCTTAACTTAAGCGCTCGATCTGAAAGATTTTTTTCAGGCTGATTTAGCAAAAACTTGTCCAAACTGCCCACATGGTCGATTGAACGAATCGTCGAAGTGGCCAATTTCAGGCTCACCATCTGGCCCAATATCGTACTATATATCCGTTTTTGTTGAACATTTGGCAGAGCCGTCGATTTGGTCTTGATGTTCGAATGGCTCACCAAATTCTTTACGCGGGGGCCTTTTCCTGAAATTTCACAGCGAGACATGAGAACTCCAAAATATTGAGAAAAGCCGTTTATAGGGCAAAAAGACACTTGTTGGCAACCTCAAAAAGTAATATATGTTTCCACCTGACCTAAATCCGAAGTGAATCCATGGGAGACTCAGAAATGGCGTACGACTCTGATAAAGACGACCGCAACGATCGCAATGACCGCGGTCAAGATGGCGACAAGGGTATGCGAAAAAGCTACCGCTCGAAGTATCGTCCTGATTATCCCGCAGATTTCAATTTTGATTACAAAGACCCAATCACTTTAGGTCGGTTTATCATGGAGGGCGGCAAAATTGTCCCTTCACGAATCAGCAAACTCAGTTCAGCTCAGCAAAAGCATGTGGCTGCGGCAATTCGCAAGGCTCGAAGCCTCGCACTTTTGTCTAACGGAGCTGAGGCCTATGATTCGTTTGATCGTCCAGAGCCAATTTCTCCAAAGCCTTTCTCTCTCGACTAGGATGCTCTTTCTTCGGCTAGGGCGCTGAAGCCTTGGTTTGGCGAAGCACCCTTATAAGATCGACCACTGTGCAAAGCACCAAGGCTCCAAACACATATCCTGACAGCTTGTGAAACTCAGGCCCAGATAGGCCAAAAATTCTTACTGATTCAAACCCCAATTGAGATTGAGCAAACCTAGAAACAAGCATGGGTATGA
>JBGSQJ010000367.1:0-2442 GCA_041738165.1 Bdellovibrionales bacterium | reverse complement strand
AGCTGACGCGAAAATTGGCCATTTTCTATTCGGATCGTTTTATCATCAGTATTCACCGCCGTGAGCACGATTTCGTAACCGGCCTGATCGAGAAGTGGCGGGGAATGGCTCAAAAATCAAATTTAGAAGTCACACCTGAGCATATCTTGGTCGATCTCATTGGGAATACAGTGAGAACCTATAATGTTCCCATTGCCGCTTGTGTGACAGAGCTGGACGTGGTCGAAACCGAGATATTTGGTGCCACCAAAGAGAAAAGGTTTCGATTGCAAAACGGCTATTATTTAAAACGTAAGGTCTCAGTTTTCAGACGCATGCTGCGCGCAACACAAGAGCCGCTGCTGCGAGTTTCAGGGCGGGCCGAGAAAGATTTGCACCCAGAATTTCAAAACATCAAAGAGCACGCGGACAATATGAGTTTTTACTGTGAGGAAGTAACCGAAAGTATGACGTCGCTTTTGAATTTGCACGTGTCTTTAGCTTCGCAGCGTACCAACGAAGCCAGCCATCGCACCAGTGAAGTGATGAGAGTTTTGACAATTTTTAGTTGTTTCTTTTTGCCGGTCAATTTTATTGCCAGTATTTACGGAATGAATTTTCGTTTTATGCCTGAGACGCAATGGGAGTATGGCTATTTTGCTGCACTCACACTGATGGCGTCGGTTGTATTGACAGTCTTCTTGTGGTTTAGGCGAAGGCGCTGGCTTTAAATGACGCGCGTACAAGCTGTATTTGAGCTTCTGCTCGCAGCAGGATTCTGGGGTTTTGGGCTGGTGGCGACGGTTTGGTGTTTGACCGACATGTCGGCGCTCGAAGTGACTTTTTATCGTTTTGCTATAATCATCGTGTTCGTACTGATCATTTGTTTAAAGAGTTCCTGGCGCAATGCCTTTAGGTATGAAATTTGGCAGGCGTGGATTCCGGCACTTTTTCTCTCGGCACTTCTGATTTTTCAAACCGAAGGGCTTCGCTTTACGACGGCCACTAAAAGTGGATTTATCACCGTTCTTTACGTGCTGATTGTGCCTTCACTCGATTGGTTGATGTTTGGTACGCGCTTAAGCCTGGCTCTGATTGGCTTTGTTTGGTTGGCGCTTTTAGGAACGGCCCTAATCACGGGTTTTGGCGCTGGCGAATTTAACCTTGGAGATGGTTTGACACTTCTTTGCGCTTTTTGCGCGGCCGGGCACATATTGACCATATTTCGCTTAAGTAAATCGATTAAAAATCCATTTGTATTCAATATGGCGCAATCCGCATGGGCGGCTCTGTTTACGGGCTTGGCGTGGGCCGTGTTGAACCATGAACCTGTGTCGTGGCCAATGAATTGGAGTGTCAGAGCATGGGCAGGTTTGGTGTCGTTGGCATTTGGCTCAACACTTTTGGCGTTTTACTTGCAAATTCGAGCGCAGGCAAAATTATCGCCCACGATGAGCGGGCTGTTGTTTTTGCTCGAGTCGCCTTTTGCGATGGTGTTTGCCTTTTTGCTATTGGGAGAAACGCTAGGCCCACGCGAGCAACTCGGTGCGGCCATAATTTTGCTGGCCTCAGCAGGTGCCATCTGGAGTGAAAAAAATTCTAAGCTGGTCAATTAAGATCAATTGCTCGATTCGTCCCTCAAAATTCCATAAGCTTCGAAGCAGAAAATCCTGGGGGGTTACTTATGAAATTGTCGATGTTGTTTCTTATTGCATTTTTGTCGAGTGCCGCGACTGCAGAGGTTGGCGATTTTAATTGTACAGCCAAGAGCTTCAAAGTCACAGCCGATGGGATTCAAGAAAAGGTTGAAGTGCCCATGATCGTCGACAACAAAGTCGGAACGAGCATTCATATGACTGCCGACATTGGCGAGCGCAGCTATTTTTTGAGTGGAGATTTAAAGAGTGGTGACTTTTTGATTACTCAAACCTGGGGACCAGACGGAACGCTTGGCATGAACGCCACGGGCTCGTTCACATCGACAGGCCGGATGCAGATTTCTTGGGTCGATGGACCGGTGGTTTCTAAGCTCGAATGCCGCAAGATTCTTGCTTCCGACTTTCCAAACGAATAACCTTGTAGGCACATGAACTTCACTCAGTCTTTGGTGTTGGCTCTTGTTGAGGGCCTCACCGAGTATTTGCCCATTTCTTCTACTGGTCACATCATCTTGACCTCTTGGTTTTATGGAATTCATCATGACCCATTCGTGAAAGACTTCACGGTGATGGTGCAGTTTGGAGCCATTTTGGCCGTGGTTGTTCTTTACTGGAAGCGCTTCATTATGAATTTTAAGCTTTATCCAAAAGTGTTTGTGGCATTTTTGCCTGCCGTCGTCGTCGGATTACTTGTGAAAGACATTATAGACTCTGTACTCGACAGTGTGTGGATCGTGGGCTGGTCCTTGTTAGTGGGCGGCGTATTTTTGGTTCTTACAGATAAATGGATCAAAAAACATCACAC
>JBGSQJ010000352.1:0-13932 GCA_041738165.1 Bdellovibrionales bacterium | reverse complement strand
CTGTACCGTGTCGGCACTGCTCGAGCAGTCTCCATCATAGGCCCTTAATACGACAAAATTGACGTCATTGATGACTTCGTACTTGGGCAGATGTTCGGGCTGCAAACAGTCCTGTACAGAAGTAGCGTGCAAATCATACTGCTCAGCGAGCTGATGAAGAGCGTCGGAAGTGGGATCGCCCACATCTAGCCAATGAAAGTCTTTGAAATCAATGCGAAGTTGACTCATAAGTTGACTGTAATGACGCCGCTCACTTGGGGCAAGCAAATGGGGAGGATTCACGGATGTTTGGCAAGAATGGTCTAAAATCAAGGCTCTGTGTTTTGTTCGTCGCCTTGGGCGTGCCTTCAAACTCTCACGCCGCAGCTATATGGCAAGGGCAAGGTCAACACGAAGCGACGTTATCAGATTGGGCCACCTCACTGGTAAAGGGTTCAGTTCTGATTCTTGGTGAGGAGCACGCGACTGATCAGAACCAAAATGAGCCCCAAGTGATTCGCCACCACCAAAATCAACATTCAATCATTCGAGCCCTTGGACAGGCCGGGCATGTGGTTTCTGTGGGAATGGAGTTTTTTGAGTATCCAAAGCAAGGGTTCGTTGACAGCTACCTCAACGGCGAACTTGAGGAGTCAGAGTTTTTAAACAAGGTCGGCTGGGGTCTTGCGCCCTTTGACCTTTACCGACCTCAAGTTTTAGAGCCACTAAGATTTGGCGGCACCACCATCGCTTTAAATATTCCAAGAGCCATCACCTCAAAAGTGGCCAAGTCTGGCCATGACGCTCTCGATAGCGAGGAGCGCGCGCTGTTGCCGCCCATTTGGGAGCGCGGCTCAGCGCCGTATTTTGAGCGATTTAGCGAAGCCATCGGAGGTCATGCCCCCAAAGAGGCGATTGAGAGATACTTTTGGGCGCAATCACTGTGGGACGACACCATGGCGTGGCGAACGAGCCAGCATAAATCGCAGAATCCCGAAACCACATTGGTGATTATTGTGGGCCAGTTTCACGCCGAGTTTGGGCACGGATTGGCAAGGAGACTCAAAAGATATGGCCTCACACAAATTCACACGCTCTTGCAGATTGAAAGAGGCGAAATGGCTGAACAAACCGACCCAAAGTACGGCGCAAGGGCCAATAGCTATTTAGTGAATGAACCCTGTGGGTCAGAGCCAGGAACCTGTCAGTAAAGCCGTGGCCACGCTGAAATAAATCACAAGACCAGTGACGTCGACGACGGTCGCCACCAAGGGCGCCGAAGCACTTGCGGGGTCAAAGCCCAACTTTCTCAAAGCAAACGGCAACATGGCTCCGGTTAGTGTTCCCCAAAGCACCACGCCGACCAAACTCACCGCGACCGTGATCGCAAGAACCATAAAGTGCTCACCGTAAGTCGGATGAAACCGCTCAACAACGACGACTCTAAGAAAACCAAGCGTCCCCAAGAGCAAACCCATGGCGAGCCCTGATGCCAGCTCGCGGCCCAAAACCCGCCACCAATCCTGCAGGCGAATTTCTCTTAAAGCGAGTGAGCGAATGATCAGTGTTGAAGCTTGCGAACCAGAGTTGCCGCCCGAGCTAATAATCAAAGGAATAAACAAAGCCAAAACCACCGCTCGTTCAATTTGATCTTCAAATCTGGCCATTGCGGTTGCCGTGAACATCTCTCCTAAAAAAAGCACCATCAACCAGCCCGCGCGCTTTTTTAACATGCCAAAAAAACCAGTTTTAAAATACGGCGCCTCAAGCGCCTGCATACCACCCAGCTTTTGCATGTCTTCTGTGGCTTCCATCTGCACCACATCAACAATGTCATCGTAAGTGACGATACCTTTCATGCGGCCTTCATCATCCACAACCGGAAGTGCCATCACCTGGTGTGTCTGCATCATCTCTGAAACTTTCTCACGATCGAGTTCTTCAGGGACAGTGACCAGGTCGGTCTCCATCATGTCGCGGATTTTGACGTCAGGGCGCGCGACCAAAAGCTCCCGAAACGAAACCACGCCCAGAAGTTTTTGGTCATAGTCGAGCACATAACCGTAATAGATGGTTTCTACTGGCGTTCTGGCCTGCGCTCGAATGTAGCGGATGGCCTCTTCAACCGACATTTCGGGGCGCAAACGAATGTAGCGCGGGTTCATCACTCCCCCCGCCTCATCGTCGGCATAGGCGAGTAGTCCCACGACCTCTAGGCGCGAGACCTCATCGAGCAGCTGCAGCGTCTCAGCGCGCTCGTCTGCGGGCAACCTTTGCACAAAGTCAGCTACATCGTCGAGCGGCAGCAGCCGAATCCATGAGCGTTTCTCGGCTAATGGAAGCTCCGCAATAAGTTCGATTTGTTCATCAGGCCCAAAACTCAACAAGAGTTCTTCGGCGTCCGTTCGCGAAAGCGCTATAAATTTCTCGTGACGATCCGAGTGACTTAATTCAGCCCAGTGCTCCTTTAAGGAGTTCACGTCAGACCAATCGATTGTCGGGATTTCTGACTCGGACATCGGGGGGATTCTCCACTTAGACCTAAAGTGACGCCTCAAGTTACACGCCCTTTATAGCCAAAGCAAGATCCATCTTGTAGAACATGTTCGACTAAATTTTGCCTCAATTTGAAGGATGGATTTTATGAAAGTTTTGAGATTCACCGCAATCAATGCACTTCTCCTCAGCGCACTTGTGGGATTGACTCATTGTAAATCGGCAGAGAAGGGTGGCGCGCTCAGTGAGACCGAACAAGGGTCTGACCTCACCCGAAAAGACGCCATCGAGCGCTCAAGGCAAATTTCTGAAGTGAGCTATGAACTCGAGGTGCAGCTGAACGCAAAATCAGACTTTTTTAGCGGCAAAAGCCTTATCTCGTTTCAAATTAAGGATGCCGGGTCCCCAGTGCGCGTCGATTTTTCTGAAGGAGAAATTCAAGCGCTTAAAATCAACGGCGTCGAGCAGCCCTTAGAATTGAAGCGCCCCTATTGGATTCATTTGCCCAGTGAATCTTTAAAGGTAGGGGCCAATACAGTCGAGGTCGCCTACACTCACAAATACTCGCGCATGGGGCAAGGCTTACATCGCTTCGAGGACCCCGAAACCAAAGATGTGTTTTTGTACACTCAATTTGAAGTCAATGATGCGCAAAGATTTATGCCCTGTTTTGATCAGCCGGATCTTCGTGCCACGCTGGAGCTTACAGTTGTAGCTCCCAAAAACTGGCAAGTGGTCTCGACGACGAGAGAGTCAAAGGTTCAAAGCAAGAATAAAAATGAAAAAATTTGGACCTTTCAAAAAACCGCGAAAATCGCCACCTATCTGTTTTCACTACATGCGGGACCGTACAAGGTTTGGAAAGATAAATTTGGCGACTTGGAACTGCGGCTTTACGCTCGGCCATCGCTCGCTCGCTACATTCAGCCGGCTGAGTGGTTCACAATTACGAAACAAGGCTTCAAGTTCTTTAATGATTTTTTCGCCTACCCCTACCCTTTTGGGAAGTATGATCAGTTGATTGTCCCCGAATTCAATGCGGGGGCCATGGAGAATGTGGGCGCGGTGACGTTTTCTGAGCGCTATGTGAAGCGGAGTCAAAAAACTAGAGATCAAAGACGAGGTTTGGCGGCCACGATTTTACACGAGATGGCGCATATGTGGTTTGGCAACATCGTAACGATGAAATGGTGGAACGATCTTTGGCTTAACGAAAGCTTTGCCTCCTACCTGGCTGCCAAATCTATGTTTGAAGCTACCGAATTCAAAGAGGTATGGCAGGAGTTTTTCAGCCGAGAAAAGGGCTGGGCTTATTGGTCTGACGGTCTTTCGACCACACACCCAATCGAAGCTGATATTCCTAGTGTTAAGGCGGCATTTGCAAATTTTGACGGCATCACCTACGGCAAAGGGGCCTCCGTGCTTAAGCAGCTTCAAGCCTATGTGGGAGAGCGCGGATTCAAGCAGGGTATGCAGCTTTACATTCGCCAGCATGCGTTTGGAAACACGGAACTCAAAGACTTTGTCGGCGCTCTTCAAAAATTCACAGAGAAAGATTTGACCACCTGGTCCGAGCGCTGGCTCAAACAAAGCGGCGCTGATCGGCTAACCACAAAGTGGGAATGCAAAGATGAAAAACTCGAAAAAATCACACTGATCGATACTCCTACAAAGGGCGCGAGGTTTAGACCGCAAACAGTGTCTGTGGGTTTATACAATGTAGCTAAAAACGGCCGCATTGAGCGCGCCGAACTTATTGAAGCCGATCTGACCTCGAACACCAATGAGATCAAAGGCAGCTGGAGCTGTCCGGATATGGTCTATCCAAACGCTCTTGATCAGGGCTATGCCGAGGTGTCACTCGACTCCAGAACCCTGGCACTGGTCAAAGCCAAGCTTTCATCGCTGAATGATGATCTTGTGCGAACGATGCTTTGGGCCGATCTTTGGCACATGGTTCGAGAGACTGAGCTGCCGCTCAAATATTATGTTTCAATATTGAAACAACACCTTCCAAAAGAAAACGACGCCATACTGCTGCGAATGGTGGCTAGAACTTTAGATCGAACGCTTGAGTATTGGCCCAAACAGGCCAAGGCGGAGCGATCGAGCTTCGTCGCTTGGCTCGAGTCTCACCTCATCAACCGAATTAAAAGTGCCAGGGCCGGCTCGGACGCTCAGAAGTTTTGGGCCGACACGTTTATCGACCTAGCTGAGACGTCTAGTGGGCTTGAAGTTTTGGACAAGTGGCTGAGCAACGGGCAAATCAACTCCCGTTTCAAAATCGATTTAGATCGCAGATGGGATATTGTTCGTAAATTTGCAAGACATGGGCATAAGAGTTTGAATGTAGAGCTCGCAAAAGCCAAAAAACTCGATCGCTCAGATCGCGGCACCAGAGAAGCTTTGTCTGTTGAAGCCATTCAACCTGACCTCGCCATCAAGCGAAAGTGGGTGGATGTTCTCAAAGAGCCCACTCCGTCGGTTTCGCTGGCTGAAGCTAGGGCCGTTTTGGGAAGTTTGTTTCCCTATGAGCAAGGCGACCTCGCCGAGCGCTTCTCAAGCGATTTTTTCGCTTATGTCAAAGCCAATGGGCAATCTGAAAACCCAGAGCTTGTGACTTCTGTTGCGTCAGGATTGAACCCCCTCAATTGCACCGAGAATCAGTCTAAGCAGGTGAAGTCATTCTTTGCCAAAGAGCAAAGTCTTGAGCCCAGTTTAAAGAAGAGTATTCAAATGCAGATTGACGAAGATGAACGCTGCCAAAGAATTCGTTCGATGAGTTTGCTTTAAGGAACGCAGTCGCGAAGCAGACCTTGTGCACAGCGATTGCGAAAGCGATCGCTGATTCTCTCCCAAATATTGACTCCAGCCGATTGAATGTCTGCGCGCTCTGCAAAGCCTTGGCCGGCCAGCTTTCGGGCGGGATCTTTTGTTCCGCCTGGCAAGAATTGCTTTAGGTCCATTCCGACTCTGTAACCAGACGCAGCTGTGTTTGAGCCTGAGCCATATCCACTAAAGCCACCAGAACCATCGGCGTCCATTTTCATATCGGCCGCCATTTGTGAATAGCCGCCCGAGCGCTCACCCTGAAGAATGTCAGTTCTGGCTTTTGCAGCGCCCGCTGCCCCTACGTTGTTGGCTCCCACACCTGGGTTGCCGGCACCTTGAGGAACCGCGCCGCCGCCATTGGGGACAGCTGAAACTTGAGCAGGGTCTGCAGCCTTTCCGGGTTGAATCTCATTGGGTAATTCGACCGGTGGATCCGAAATATTAAAATCACTGGGCTGAGTCGAATCGGTGACCGAAGCCAACTGCATTCCCCCTTCGGGGTTCCAGCTCTCTTTTACTTTTGCCGGACAATGAGAAAGATTCGGATTTTGTTCGCAGCTCTCTGGGTAATAGGGTTCTTGTGGTTGTTCTTGACCCTGCTGTTGACCACCCATTCCGCCCATCATCCCGCCAAGGGCGCTCATCAAAGCACTGCCAACGCCTTCGTCAAATGAGTAACCATCTTCAACTCGGTTTTTGGTGTCGTTGGTTAAGCCAGTTCCAAGCCCGTCATTGCCGTTGTCTGCCTGTGTGCGGTCTTTGCAAATGCCCGCAACCGCGGTGCCATCTTCAAATTTTCCCGCCTGCTGTTCGATTGGTGAAAGACTTGCCTTACCGCAGCTGGAAAATTGAGATTCGAGGCTGGCAAAGTCAATACTGCTAGCACAACTGGAGTCATCTCTACATGATTTTAGGGCATCGCTACACTCGCTCCCACAGATATACGCATGGACCTCGCAAAGACCTAAGAGTGAATTCTGAACTCTTGCGCCTCGCGAATTGATATCGCTCGCCATTCCGCAAAATTTCTCTAGCCCTTTATCTTTACTGTCGACGGTTCCACCCGAATTCAGATAGGCCGAATAACCCCTTAAAAAAGCTGCATCTTCCTTAGTCTCTTTTTTAAACCCATCTTCACAATTCGCAGTGGCATTTCCACCGCAACACTCTTTGACCTTGCCGATCGAATAACCACAAAATTTCTGCACTTTATCAAGAGGAGTTCCCCCTGAACCCGAAAACTTCTCGAGGTTAACGTCGATAACTCCGCATCTCAGCTTCTTTAATTCGCTGAGGCTTGAGTCTGCGCACTCGGCTCTTACCTTTGCGCTTGGAGGAGGGTCAGCAGAAAAAGCCAACCTCGGCCCAAAGCCCAGAGCAATCAGGGCGAATGCGTAAATATAGAGTGGGACAGTACTTAATCGCATGCGTTCTTAAATTGTACATGCGTAGCAATGGTGTTTCAAAAGACTATCGACTAGTTTGTATCAATTTGAGACAACCATTTACGAATAGTCAGTCAATAGATCCCAAAAAACGCCCTAAGCTGAATCCAGCTGACCCCTTCAAATGCCTCGGCAAGTTTTGGCGGGCGAATCAGCGAGCGCGTGACCTCGCGGTTTTTACCCATAGTCCCGTTCTCATAGTAAATTTCATCGATGATTTCGGTGAATCGGTTCGGCGAAAGCGTCGAACACGACTCTGGCGGAATCACCAAAGAATATTCTTTGCACAAGTCCCGAGCCTTTATTGAAAATCCCTTTCGGTTCTCAAAACCGTCACGGCGGCTCTTGATCCAATTGGGGCGAACCCCATAATTTTCATACACTTCCAAAAGTAGATTGAGTTCATGTTTTCGAAACGCCGGGTCCGTCGTAAGATTAATCACTCGGCCGTCGATCACAATCTTGGTCGGCGCATGAAAATAAAATTCACTGTCGGCCTGAATGAAAATTTCAAGGGCCGCGCTCTTATTCTTTGTCAGTTTGGCCACCAACACAGTGCAAGCCGAACTGCAGGTTTGGTTGATAACAAAAAGATTGGGCCGGCCGGTTTTTTTATACGATTTCTTAGAAGAGTCCAAAATCACTTGTGCGATTTCTTCGGCTTCTTCGCGAACTCCCCCTTCTGAAGTAAGTAAAAACACCGTGCGCCGGCCAGCTTTGAGCTCTCCTGCCATAAGGACTGTCAACCGGTCCGAGTCCGAGCGAAGTTCAAGTGCGCCAACCGAAGGTCCAATGTCACCGTTCATGATCAATGTTTTAAAGGGCACGTCGTCGCCCATCTCTTCGTCTTCTGAAAAGACATAAGAGAGCGCAGACGCCTTCGCTGTGAAGAGCGCGAGACACAATATCAGCAATGCTTTTCGGCCCTTAAAACTTTTCAATTATCTACCCTCAGCAATTGGCTTCCAATTGACTGACTTCTTTTTGGTTGAAGTCTTCTTTGAGACCTTCTTAGTAACAGTCTTTTTAGTCACTGCCTTCTTAGTCACGGCTTTGGGTTTGGCAGTCACTTTGCGAGTTCCCTCTTTTTTCTTGCTCGCCTTTTCTGTAGACATAGGGACGTTGGCTCCAGCGCCAATCTTCTTGGGCACAAGGCAACCATGAAACTGATAGGGCTTTCTTCGCACGCCATTGAAGGTTCCATTTCTATCTGGAAGTCCCGGTACAGTTCTGACGCCAGCGCCTTTCCATCTGTTCGCATCTATCTTGATGGCCGCGTGACCACAAGAGCCGCCTTTACAATCTTGTCTTCCGCCGCCGTAAAAACAGGCCGTGCAGCGGGGATAATCTTTCCAATTTTTACGCGAAATCTTCGTCCACGCGCCTGTTCCAATATAAGCATTATAAGCATGTGCAGCCTGTGCCACTCTAGCGATTTTAGTTTTGCAACTGCTCGAAGCATAAACGCGCACATCACGTAGGCAGTAGGTCATTTTCGCTCGGCCCTTTTTTCTGCCCGCCACGACTTCTGGAATCACGAAATCGCTCTCTTCTCCATCGATCTCTGTGAGCTGAATCATCTGAAGCCCAAGCGCCGAGAGTTCTGAAATTTTGATCTTAAATAAGTTGGGCATTTCGGATACGTCAATCCCCTCATCCATCATACCTTCAAGATCGGGCGATACGGTTGCATACTCACCGTCTTCACTCTCTTCAACGATCGTCAACATGGAGCCAACAGGCAAATCGAGCTGGCCTCCGCGAAGCTCAGTGATTTCTTCACCCGAATCGTCAGTTGCGCTCTCAATCAATATAGATGCTGTGCGAGTTGAAACATGAACTTGAGAAAGCAAAAAGGGAGACCGCTTAGCAAATAGGCCGCTCACCTGACCTATTGTTTGATCCGCACGATCTGCATCTGAGCTGGTGTCTAATGACGCAAATGCATTCAGTGTTAAAAACACTGATGAGACGAGAATTACACGAGCTGACTTAGCCCTAAATTGCCATAGGTTCATAGTTATACTCCTCCACTCAATCGAATTTTTCGGACCCTCGAAGGAACTTCCTATTCAAACGCCAGACCACAGGGCATTTTCGAACTATCACTCACCATTGCGATTGAGATTGAGGCACTGGACACAAAAGGCCCATTCGCTCGTTTAAAAGGCGAAATCCACCTTTAAAAAGAGCAAATTGCGGCATCATGAGATGTCAAAATTTGTTAATGGGCTCGAGCGATTTCGGGTAGAGACTCTTAGCTTTTTTGAGGAAAATTCAATGCAACTCTGAATAGACCACAGTCAAATCATAAAGGGCTTGAGATATAGTTAAGCGATCAACGTCGCTTTGGCCCCTTCGGCAACCCAAGAGCTGCGAAAACACTTGGCGAATTTCGACTGCTGTTGTCTCAGTTGTTCCTAACGTAATGGATTCAGCGCGGTTGAGCAGAGCCTGAACTTCAGAAACCAAACAAAGCGGAGTTTTAACCGGACGACTTGTGTCGGTGGGCATTGGATATTTGGCTCCATTGTAAGTGACGTCCGACCATGCAATTGGGCTCAATAGTGCTGCCACCGCAATAATTAGAAGTTTCATAAGCTTGGATCCTCTCGAAAGCGTTCTGGGGCTTAGCTGGCCCTAACCGACAAAAGCTATACAAATCCGAGGTTGCCTGTCAAATCTCATATAGTTTTAAGGGTTTAGGATTGAAACAAGTTCACGTAGCAATCGCTCACGGTTGGCATAGCCCCCATTCCTTGCTACCAACAGCTCTAGGAGACCTAAAATGGAACTAAAATTAGAAAACTCCTGGGAAATTTTGGCAAAAAAGATGAGCACTTGGATCGAGCTGGCGATCAGCAACTTGCCCAACTTGATAGTGGCAATTGCGGTCGTCGTGGTCTTTGTCATTCTTGGCAAAATCGCGAAGAAAGTCTTGTCTCAGGTTCTGGGCCGAACGTCCAATAACCGCGCGGTCAATCGGCTGCTGCAAACTTTGCTCTACCTAGTATTTCTATTGGCAGGACTTTCGACGGCGCTTGGTGTTTTGAACCTCGAAAAAACTCTCACATCGTTATTGGCAGGCGCGGGTGTAATTGGATTGGCATTGGGTTTTGCCTTTCAAGAAATCGCTTCGAACTTCATCTCTGGAATTTTCATAGCCTTTGTAAAACCTTATCAAGTCGGAGACATAGTTGAAGTCAGCGGCTATCAGGGCACCGTGCATGATATCAATCTACGAACCACCAATCTCACGACGTTTCAAGGTCTCGAGGTCATAGTACCAAACAAAGAAATGTTCACAAAGTCTCTGACTAATTACACCTCGACTCCCGAGCGGCGGGTGGATATTGATGTGGGAGTGTCTTATGCAGAGGACTTAAGAAAGGTTGAAAAAATAGCCACTGAGGCGGTCGAGAAAATAGACGTTCGAATTAAAGATAAACCCATCGAGTTTTTTTACAAAGGCTTCGGAAGTAGTTCGATTGATTTTCAAATTCGATTTTGGGTCGAGTATCCGGGCCAGATGGCCTATCTAAGAGGCACGCACCAGGCCATAATCAACATTAAAGAAGCGTTTGATCAAAATGGTATAACTATACCCTTTCCCATTCGAACTTTAGACTTTGGAATAAAGGGTGGAGTCGACATGAGCGAACCCTTAAAATCGGCATTTCAAAACAGGGTTCAATGACCCTTTTCGCCCGTGACTTCGCGTGGCGGAACAAAAAACTCCCAAGGGTTGGCTCGAAACCGAATGTATAAAAGGCGGAGCAATTGAGAGGTCTGTGAAAATCTGATCCCCCGAGACCTCACAGCCACAAACAGGCTCAAAGAAAAACTAACCCCTAAGTTTATAAAACCCATCAAGACCACGCTCAGAACAGTCCAAAAGATCACCATAATAGGCACCTGAAAATTCAAACTCGTCACACTCAATCCCAAACTGGCAGACGCAAAGGTGATATGCCGAATATCCAGTGGCAAACCGGTAATGTTGCCAATCGAAGCCATAGACCCGAGCAAGAACCCCAGCGAAATATTGCCGACTAAAAAACCCAAATTGTGATCGATCACCTGAATAGTTCTATGCAAATTGTGCGGACCCACTAACCGACTGAGGATTTTTGAAGCCTTAAGCCGAGCCCCAACGCTATTAAAAATAAACCAGTTGTCGGCCATTCCGGCCAGCAGCCCACTGATAAACAAGCACACACCAGCAATCGCCGCATACCACATCGATCCGCTTTTCCAGGGGTGAAGTGACTTGAGCATAGCCATGGCCTTTTCTTCGTTCATCAGGGGAATTTTTAATAAATAAAGAACAAATCCCGCCGCCAATGCCAAGACCAGAGCCAAAACAAAGTTGCCAAACAAAGCAACCATTTGACTTCGAATGGTTCGAATCACGACTTCAGATAAGCTCTTGACGGCTTCGAGCGAAGTTTTCGCCTCGTCCATAGAGGTCGCCAAAGCGCTCGCTGTCATGGCTGGCTGCTTTGTCGCTAATGTTCCATGAATAAAATGAATAAACACAAACCCCAGCGCATACCACGAACCATAGGCCAATGCCTCTGGCAAAGGCGGCATCGACATCTTTGAGATCAAAACTTTCACCAAAGCCATGCCCGCAACGACCAAGCCGCCAATTGCAGCTGAGCGAAACATGCCCCGCCATTCGACGCGTGACTTGGTGATATAGTGTTCGCCCGCTCGCCCGGTGTGCTCTGTGATTTGGTACGCCAGGAGCTCAAGGTTTTGCTTTAAAAATTCACCAAGATCAAACCTTCGCATTTCAGCAATAGCGATCTCTCGAAAGAGTGCCAGGCCCGGGCGCGGCGACCACTCACCGTCAATGGCCTCGATCACCTCGAGCACCATCTTCATTCTGCGAATCACCTGCTGAATACGAACCAATCTAAACGTGAGCGCCAGCGAGGCACCGTCAACGCCCCGCCGAGAGCGGATCCATTTTACGCCTTGAGAACAAATTGTGAGCTGTTCCCCTAAAGCCTTGTGTGAAGCCCCCCTACCGCCCTCTATTAGCTTATTGACCTGCCTTGTGGTCTCTAAAAACGCAGACTGAAACTCAGGACGCTCTTTGAGCCGCCGGCTCACAAGAGGGTCATAGCCAAGGCCCGCTAAGCGAACACTTAATATTTCGAGACTGACGAGCATTTGTGGTTCAAGCGCCTCAATAAATCGTGCACGATCTGGCAAAATCAAAGCCAACAACTCCAAAAGTTTTTCGTGGTTCAGTTTTTCAAACCAAACGTCGTCACTTGGAGAGTCAAAAAGTGTGGTCAAAAGAGCCAAAACGTCGTTCTCATCCAACGCTTTAGGCAAAAGTTTGTACTCAATGCGTTTGTAGACTTCAGAAAACACACCTGACTCAAGCGTCAAGCCCGTCTCGGTCAGCGCAAAAACATAGTCACGGGTTAACAAAAGCTCCTCTAAGCGAGCCTGAATGAGCATCGTCAGATGCGGCGACGACTTTAATTCATCAATGAGTTTTAATAAATTGACGTTGGGGTTAGAGGTAGCCCCAATGAGTCCCGGTCGAATTTGGCGCACAAGGCGCATGAGCTCAGCTTCAGCTTGCATGCGCCCTCAATTATGCTCGAATAACTAGCGTTTGGGCCAATTAAAAGTTGTAGCCAAGCGAGAATTCACCGCGGCCGTGATCATCCCCTACAGATTGCACGAGCGCCATATCTGCATTGAAATTATTCAGCACCGCGCCCACTCCTGCCGCAACTGAGGTGTCGTTGAGTTTTCCCATTTTTTAGATCCAGTCGCTACGCCAGCCGTGGACTTCGTACGTCCTAGCAAAATCCCTTGTTTTACACTTCCGCGAAGGCGCAGCCAGCTGTTCGCATCGGCCTCAATCCCCAAGGTAATGGGCAAAGAGGTCACTTCGTATTTTTCATCTACGTTTGTTGTCTTATTGTCATCCGCATCGAGCTTTTGAAAGTCGAGCTCAACGGCACTAAAGAACCTGGCGTTTTTGTCCATATTCTTTGAGCGAGAAAACCCAATACGAGCTTCAATATCGTCGCCGTCGTAATCGACAGAGTTGTCTTTTTTCTTAGCGTCGAACGTGGCGTAGCGAAGTCTTGCATAAATCTTTTGCTGCGGAGTGATTGCAAATCCACCGCCGAATAGGAGAGCGAACTTTTGCTCAAGCTCCGCATCCGTTGCCGCGCCTTCAGTCACAGTTTCTGCTCCGAGCATAAGCGACACAAACCCATCAAAGTTCTTAGTCGCCACGCCGCCCCTAGCTTCAAAGGCCTGCACCTCAGCTTGTTTATCGGCAACAGCCGTGGCTGTTTTTGAGCGAGTTACCGAAAGCATCGCGCCCCAATCCATTGAGCTCTGACCCGCAAACAAGATGTCGAGGTTGTTTTGCCCTTCACTAAAGTCACCACCATTGACGGCCGTAGTCATATCCGAAAGTTTCGCATTATAGGCTCGAATGTCTTTTGAAAAATCGTTCACTCGGCCGAGCTGAATACCCATGTTGAGATTGCCCATTTTTTGGATGTAGCCACCTTCTGCTTCCGCAGAAGTCGAAGTTCCTGTTCGCTCTTGTTTGCCCCAGTCCAATTGTACCGACTCGCCCTGACCACTCATAAATGCCGGGTTCAAAAACATGTTTCGTGTGTCTTGCACATAAAAAGAGCCATTGGCGTCTTGGTTGAACGCACGAAGCCTAGCTCTGGACGCATGAACCTGATTAACGGCGAACGCACATAGAATAAGAAGTCCCAGTCTCATATTTCACCTCATGAGGATATTTAAGTGAAACTGGTCTATCCTGTGACGATCTAGAGTCAACCGTTAGCCCTTAGATGACGCTAGGCGATCCAAAACAAACGGCAAAATGCCGCCGCTTCTGAAGTATTTAAGCTCATTTGGGGTGTCAATGCGAACTAGGGCTTTGATTGTTTTTGATTGACCATTCTTTTTGATCACCACATCCAAAACCGTTTTCGGCGACAATTTTTCAAGTCCCAAAATATCTATGACTTCGTCACCAACAAGCCCCAAGGAACTAACGCTGTCACTTCCTTGAAATTGCAAAGGGAGCACTCCCATTCCAACCAAATTCGATCGATGAATGCGCTCAAAACTCTCTGCCATCACCGCCCGCACACCAAGAAGTCTCGTGCCTTTA
>JBGSQJ010000344.1:0-3136 GCA_041738165.1 Bdellovibrionales bacterium | reverse complement strand
TTTTGTCTACACCGAATTCGCTTTGAAAAAATGGAGGCCAAGAATCAGGGGCGAGCTCTTAAAGACGGCGATGTGGTGACGGCTTGTCAGCAATCTTGCCCAACAAAAGCGATCACTTTTGGTGATCTGAGGCTGGCGGGATCTGAAGTATCTGAGAAGTTCAAAGCTCCTTCGACCTATTCACTTCTTGAGGAACTCAATACGCAAACGGCAGTTCGCTACGATGTAAAGGTGAGAAACTCAAGCGAGCTCAAGGGCGGCGAAAAACATCATGAGGAGGGGCATCACGCATGATACGCAGGGCTCCACTGGTTTTAGGCAATAAAACGCTCGCCAATGTCACCCAAGATATTGCGGGTTTGGTTGAATCGTTCCCCGGTCCGAAATACTTTTTGGGCTTGGGCGCCGCACTTTTCTTGCTCGCCATCTTTGGCGTGGCTCAAGGAAGCATCGCCGCCATTGGTATGGGACTCATGGGTGTCAACCATCCCGTCGGTTGGGGAACGGACATTGTCACGTTCGTATTCTGGATTGGTATTGGTCACGCCGGAACTTTGATTTCGGCCGTTTTATTTTTATTCAGACAAAAATGGCGAACTTCGATTGCGCGAACTGCCGAAGCGATGACGGTTTTTGCGGTTATGACGGCAGGTGTGTTTCCGATTCTTCACACCGGTCGACCTTGGGTGGCTTACTGGCTTTTGCCTTATCCTAATCAACGTGGACCGTTGTGGGTGAATTTTCGATCGCCTCTGGTGTGGGACGTTTTTGCGGTTTCGACTTACGCGACCGTTTCGGCCGTCTTTTGGTACATCGGAATGGTGCCCGATTTAGCCACGATTCGAGATCGTGCTCAAAACAAATGGCGAAAGCGAATTTACGGTGCGCTTTCTCTTGGCTGGCGCGGTACGGCTCGCAATTGGAACCATTACGAAATGGTTTACATGTTGCTCGCTGGTTTATCGACTCCGCTCGTGTTGTCGGTTCACTCGATTGTATCTTTCGATTTCGCGGTGGCGAATTTACCAGGTTGGCACACCACGATTTTCCCGCCTTACTTCGTAGCAGGCGCCATTTTCTCAGGATTTGGGATGGTGGTGACTTTAATGTGTATTGTTCGCGAACTTGTCCCCGTGTTTAAAGATTACATCACCATGAATCATATGGAGGCGATGAACAAAATCATTATGGCCACCGGCCTCATGGTCGGCTACGCCTACGGTTCAGAGTTTTTTATGGCTTGGTACTCAGGGATTGAATACGAGCAGTTCGCGTTTATGAACCGAGCGTTTGGCCCGATGGCCTGGTCTTACTGGATTATGATCACTTGCAACGTCATCATTCCGCAGGCCTTTTGGTTTAAGAAAGCCCGAACCTCTATCCCGATTATGTTTGTGGTTTCCATTTTCGTTAATATTGGGATGTGGTTTGAACGGTTCGTGATCACAGTCACTTCGCTTCATCGAGACTTCTTGCCAGCAAACTGGGGAGAATTTGTGTTCACTTGGGCCGATTTTGGGGCACTTTTTGGTAGCTTTGGTTTGTTCTTTACTTTGTTCTTGCTCTACATCCGATTGCTGCCCGCGATTTCTATAGCCGAGGTCAAACCCGTGCTGCCGGTTGGTCGAGAGGGAGGTCAACATGGACATCATTGATAAGTTGATCGCTAAAGCTCGCCCTCAGGCCGAGCGCGGAGTTGCGGGGATATGGTTAGACGAAAAGAGTTTGGTCGAAGCGGCTCGGCAGGTAAGAGCCAAAGGTTTTACAAAATTTGAAGCGATCTCACCTTATCCAATGCACGACATTGATGAAGCCATGGGGATTCCGCGCAGTTTTATTCCTTGGGTCACATTTGTGTTTGGGCTCTTGGGTTTTAGTTTTGGAGTTTGGCTCACTTGGTGGACGTCGGCAGTGGATTGGCCGCTTATAATCGGTGGTAAGCCGATGTGGTCTGTGCCGGCCTTTATCCCCATTATTTTTGAGTGCACCATCTTGTTTGGGGCATTGAGTTCGGTTGGAGCTCTCATTATCAAGTGCGGTCTGCCTCAGGTTGACCCACCGGTCATAGACCCGGATCTTTCTAGCCATAAATTTGGATTGTTTATCCCGCAGAGTGATTCAGGTTTCGATACCACTAAGGTGGAACAGATGCTTCGAGATCTAGGTGCGGCGGACGTTAAGCAAACGGAGTTTTAGATGAGGTGTGCAGTTAAAACTGGATTGATTTTAATTGAGTTTATTGGCCTTTTGGGGTGCAATGCGGGCCCCAATCAAACCAATATTGAGCTGAATCAAAATATGATGGATCAAGTGACAGTTAAGGCACAGGATTGGGATCCCAATCATCCAGGTGCCGTGCAGATGAGGGTTCCGCCTGAGCACACCATGCCGAGAGAGCGTGTGCCCTATGTTTATGCCAATGACCCTGCCGCTGGCGAAGCCGAGGCCAATCCATTACGCGGAGACTTTTCGGCAGAAACGCTAACCTTGGGTAAGAACACTTATGCGATATATTGTCAGGTTTGCCATGGTGAGACGGGGGTAGGGGATGGTCCTGTCGCAGAGAAGATGGCGGTGAAGCCCCGCAATCTGCTGACTCCAGAGGGTAAGGCTTACTCAGACGGAAGAATTTATTACGCCATTTCGGCGGGCCGCGGTGTTATGGGCTCTTATGCGTCTCAGATTCCAGATGTAAAGGCTCGTTGGGCAGTGGTCAATTATGTGCGCACATTGCAGCGCTAAATAGAGGCGAGAATATGGCTCAACAAACACAAATTAAGGCACCTGGTCGATTCACGATTTCTTCAAAGACACAGACCCTATCGATGGGCTTGATGTTTGTTGGGGCATTAGCTTTCGCTATTATGTTGTTCATTGATCGAGAGAGAGCTTGGCATGGCTACCTGACGGGCTATTTTTACTTTTTCTTGCTTGCGATTGGTGGATTGTTTTTTACCAGTATTCAGCATCTCACGAGCGCAGGCTGGAGCGTGAATGTTCGTCGCTTTAGCGAATCGTTTACGGCTTATCTGCCGATTGCCTTTGTTGGGGGTTTGATTTTGCTCTTGGGTGGGCACGACCTTTACGAGTGGATGGACAAGGCCCATGTGGCGTCTGATACCATTTTGCAGAAAAA
>JBGSQJ010000274.1:0-2964 GCA_041738165.1 Bdellovibrionales bacterium | reverse complement strand
ATCATTGGTGCCTTCGTCGCTGTGAACGGTCGCAATCACAGGACAAACGGTTTCACACGGAGCATTGTCACAATGCATGCACATGACCGGCTGATTCACGACTCGAGGATCGTCAGGTTCTCCCGAGTAATAACGATCAATACGCATCCAATGCATTTCTCGGCCTTGAAGAACATATTTTTTTCCGACAGTCGGAATGTTGTTCTCGCTCTGACAAGCAATAATGCAAGCACTACAACCTGTGCAGGTATTGAGATCAACGACCATTCCCCACTTGTTTCCGGTGTACTCGTGAGGCGTCCACATCGTGGCGATTTTATGGCGATGTACAGCTCCACCTGGATTTTTCAAATGTGAAGCCAACGTCTCTTCGACTACAATCTGACGGCCTTCCATGGTGTGATGCCCTTGCACACAAGCCAGCGGAGTTTTCTTCTTGTCGACCTTTACGTCGACTTTCATTCCAGAGAGTAGCACCCGGCCATTTTTCCATCCGGCCAAAGACATGGCATTGACGCCTACTCCGTTCGCAACTCGGCCCGCGGCTGTTCGCCCATAACCGAGCGCTAGCCCAACCGTGCCGTCGGCTTGGCCTGGCTGAATATGAGCGGGAACCACGGCTGTTTCGCTTCCCGAGGTGAGCTCGACATGTTGCCCCTCTTGAAGCTTGAGCTTCGCTGCATCTTGGGGAGAAAAACACGCATAGTTGTCCCAGCAAATTTTAGTCACAGGGTCAGGGAACTCCTGGAGCCAAGGCACATTGGCCAGAGCCCCATCGCCGAGCCCCACAGTTGGATAAAGCACCAACTCGAGCCCAGACTGAGTACCTAAAGGCTGAATTCGCATAAATGCATCTTTGTTAAAGCCCCGAGTGGAAGGCGCTATAACATTTGACGACACGCCCTTTTGTAGAGTGTCGGCCCAGCTCGCCCCGCGACCGAGTTCTCGCCAACCCGACTTCAAATAATCATACCAAGTCTCTGACTCCTTAATTTGCCCAGACCCACGACCAGCAAGTTTGGCCCACGCCATCAAACTGTCTTGCGCCGCTCTGGTGTCATAAAGCGGCCGAATCGTGGGCTGTTGCAAACTCAAAACGCCATCGATCGTTCGCAAATCTCCCCAGTTTTCTAGTGGATTGTGATCTGTTGCCACATAGTCGGCCAGCTTGCCTGTCTCGTCGTTGCGATCACCAAAATAGACAATATGCGAAGCCTTGTTGAGAGCTTGATCCCAACCCGACTCTTTAGGCATGGAGTAGCTGGGATTGACCCCATATATGAGGAGAGTGCGAACTCGTCCAGCCTTCAATTCGGCAATCAACTCGTCCATTCCCCCAGCCCCGCGAAGTCCACTTTCAACGCCGCCAGAAAATACCGTTTTGCCTTCATTCTCTAATGCAAAATTGAGAAAATTCGCGGCCACTTGCAAATTCACGCTTTGCTCGGATTCACCGGCATAGCCACCAGCCAACACCAACGATTTGCCGCGATTCTGCCAAAGCCTTTTGGCAACTGGACCCAACGAAAATCCTAATTCACCTTGAGTTTTGGCAAAGGCCGACAAGACTCGAGTGACCCCAGGATCCCCAGCAAACCGCGAAAGCTTTTGCACAACGATCATCTCATGCAAAATCCCCATAACCACGTCGAGCGACTGAGAAGGGCGAATTCGAAAACGCTGATCCGCATTGGATCCAGTCAAACTCATTAACGATTCAAACACCACCAGCTCAGACATGGATTCGTTGGCTTTTCGATTTAAAGCAAACTGGCGTTGGTGTCGAACGGGCGTAAGCCAGGTTCCCAAGAAATCATTATTGATCGCGACAATCATTTGCGCTTTGTTGGCGCGGTGAACCGGAATATTTTCAGTCCCAAAAGATTGTTTTTGCGCATCTCTCAATGAGTCATAGCTGATGTCTTCATGTACAAACAGGCGCGCTCCGAATGCGCCAGCAAAGTCTTTCATTAAATTCGCCGTTGACGGTGACAGCACCGCACCACTCAATAGGGCGACTTTGCCCTTTTTAAGCTCTTCGACAACGGCTTTATCGAGAGCGTCCCAGGTTACATTGATCGTCTCTCGGTTGCTGCGTTTTTCATTTTGCAAGTTGCGCTTTGGGCCCGTGAACCGATCCGGATCGTAGAGTCTCAATATATGCGCATGAGCCCTTGCTGACATCCCGCCACGGTTTGACTCGTGCTCGGTATTGCCTTCAATCTTAATTGGCCGACCTTCGCGGGTGGTGACCAAGGTCCCTAAACCTTCTAAGCCATCTTGGTAAGAGGAAGCGTAATGATTGGGAATTCCCAAAATCACTTCTTCAGGCCTTTTTGCGTACGGAATAATCTGCTGGGCCGGTCTTCGAACGCAGCCAAATGTTGAGAGTGCCAGGGATGCACCCATGAGCTTCATAAATTCTCGGCGCGCCCAACCGCCCTGACCGTCTTCTTCTTTGAGCGGCGAAGACATAAATTCGGACTCCGCCAACTTCTGAAACTCAGGATCTTGGCGCCACTGCTCCAAGCTTAGCCAGTATTTTGGGGATTTCTCGTTGCTGTCTGTTGTCTTCTCCATCATCTCTGCCTTTGTAAATCTCAATAATGACACGTGCTGCAATTCAACGGCGCCTTGTTTTCGGGCTGCCGGTGACAATTCACACACCAACCCATTGATAGGCTCGAGTACTGAAAGACCTTTTCCATTTCCTGAACGGGACCATGACAAGTGGTGCAATCTTTGCCAGCTCGAACGTGCGCCGAATGATTGAACTTCACATGATCAGGTAAAAGGTGGACCTTCTGCCAAGCGACCGATTTACCACTGTTATAGGCTTCGGTGATTTTTTGGATCCAGGGGCTATCGACCTTCACGACCATGTGGCAATTCATGCACACATTTAAACTCGGGATAGACGCGTGCCTTGAGACCTCGGTCCCAGTGTGACAGTACTTGCAATCC
>JBGSQJ010000318.1:0-3188 GCA_041738165.1 Bdellovibrionales bacterium | reverse complement strand
CATCAAAAATTTCGATATCTGCAATTCTGAATACTCAGGAACCCATGCCGAATAGCTGGACTCTTCAGCCGCCTCGGCACCAGGCGCAAGCTGCTGGAGCAAAACATGACGCGTCCCGCTTGGGAGTTTGTGAAGCAATTCACAATTCTCAGCAATAGGATATCTGTTCGAATTCAAATCATTTTGATTGCAAGCGTTAAGAAACTCAGAGATCTCATTTGCTAGGTCCGCAAACTGGGGGACATCAGCCACTTTGGACCAAGTTTTCAGGGTCCTTCGATCCGGGCCGCTCAAGCCTTGAACGTTTCTTCGACTATGCGATACTTTGGTTACATCCACAGGGTAAACCGACAATATACCTTCGGCTGCCGACATGCAAAGTAAGTTTGGATGTTATTGAAATTGCAAAGATTTGGAGGTGCAATGGCGAGAGTATTTTTTAAAATGGGCTACTTGCTGTTTGCGGCTCAAGTCTCGGCAGAGCCTCTACAATTGGTCACTGATTTAGAAAATCTAAAAATAACGAAATCAACTCAGATAATTAACCTGACATTGAAGAAGCCGGTTTCATTCAAGTCAAATTGCATTGAGATTCGAAATGGGCAAGTGGTAAAAAGTTACACTTTCAATTCAAAAATTTCGCCCACGCAAAGATTTTGGCATTATGGCAAGGCCCGATTAACTGGCGGCGTTCTTAGGAAGGATGGAGTCGATTATCCTCTCGTTATGGGGGAATTCATAACCAAAGAGAGTCAACAATGGGTCAAGTATTTTAAGCCTAGCTGGCAGATTCCGCTCGAGATATCAAATGAAGCCGAGAGGAGCGACACCTCGTTTATTCGAGATGTAGTAAAAAACATGTCGTTTGTACCTGAAGACGGCAAGTTTCCTCTTGGTAAATCTATCCAGATAAAATATCACCGATCCAACAGTTTATTCCCCAAGCGAGATGCTGACTATGACGCTGAAATTGAGTGGGTGGGATCCGCCCAGTGGAGTTTTAGAGCAGAAGATTCAAAAAAAGAAAAAGTCTATGTTGTCGAAGAAAAGTACGACGGTGGTCCCGATAGTTTGGAGCTGAATCGCACACTCTATTCAGAGGCGTTAGGTATTGCGGTGGCTCAGCTCAAGAAATATCAGAACTTTAAAGTAGCTTGTTTCAACACGTTGCCTTAGGCTCGAAGTTCGACAAATAGACTGAGACCCAGTTTTTGTGTGATTCCTCGATTCCTAAATTCGCCACTGCAATGTAGTCTCTGACTTTCAAAAGCAATCATTGATCCAATCGTCCATTTGATTTTCTTGTGCACCGACATCCCTTCAATCCATGATGGTTGTAGGTGAGGCAATTCTTGATCTCTAACTAATGGTTCAATTCCGACACTCGACAAGTTTTCGACATCTTGGTGATCGTAAACGGGCTCATTGTAAGGGGACTCAATCCCTTCGGATCCAAAAAACAACTTGATTGGTTGTTTTCTATAGAATTGATCAAATAAAATGAGGTGAGCGGGGCAATCAACATCGCCTATCTTGCCGATCGTCATAGCAAGGGGCAGCAGTACAACTCGCCCCAGCGACGACATTTTGTTTTTCAATCCGTCGTTATGAATGATATGGGGCTTGGTGATTTCAAAAAAAGTCCCGCCGACAACTTCGCAAGGTCCAAGCATAGATAGAATCTTTGGATCGATTTTTTGTATATAAAACTCTGACTTAATCAATTCGCTTACTTCAAGAGTGAGGGGTCCCGTGGACTTTCGCCATTTATTTGGGGCTGCGGTAAAGAAGTTCACCAGATAATCAATCTCTTTAGGGTCTAAGGCATTCTCAACAGCTATGACTGAACAAGGGGCGGACATTGATTCTAAGCTCTCATAAGTCGCTTCACTTTTGAATAGAAATCCGGGTACCTTAATCCCAATGGTGGGATATTTCGAAAATTGTGCCAAGGGAAATATAAGTGAAATTGAGCTCTCTTCGCCATTTGAAAGACTACAGGTCAAGGTGCCGTATTCAGAAATGCATCGAGAGCTCAAAGATATGTATAGGCTGTCGATATCGCAAAGAATCGGTACTATAGATCTAGGGCATTCTACAATTGAGTACGAAGGTCTATTGGCGATTTGTCTTTACGGATATGGCATAAATGAAACCCTTCCTGATAGTTGTTACGCGAATTCTCCTAAGTATTTGAAAATCAAAAAGGACTGGCATTTAGAGAAAGAATGCCCATTTACGGTATCCTTTTTACGGGAGTTTCTACCTTTCCAGCTACTTGACCGAGTCCGTGTTCAATATCTTGAACCTAATGGCTACTTGGCACCGCATAGAGATAGCCGAAGATTGGGTCAATTGAACTTGAATATGACGATCACCGATAACCCAGGTTGCCTCTTTCATTTTGAGAATCACACTCCCTTTGCACCTAGCGCCGGAGAGGTCTATTTAATCGATGTGAGTCATATTCATGCCATCGAAAATGCGTCCTCAGCCACGCGCATAAGCCTCATCGTAACGGGTACGCTGGACACAGAGAAAGTGAAAAGAATGATGTCTCCCGCCTTGAACCCCATCAAAGAGGAGCATTCATGATTGCTAAGCCAACTCACTCGGTATTTTCTCAACTAGACCCCAAGTGGTGTCTCGAGCAAGCCAGAAGCATGATGAGCCATCACTGTCCTTCTGAAAAATCCAACGCCTCTGGCAAATTTTTTCGAAGATACATATGTTGGCACTTTCACAAAACTTCAAGTTGGCCTCTTGTCCAAGAATTCAATAAACAAATAGCGATGGCCGAAACTTCATTTTCGGCCAAATATGGTAAACCGCTGAGACACGATTTTGTGATCGTGACTCAGGTGACTGAGTTGGGACTCCCGATCTGTAACTTTCATCGCGATGGATATTTCTTCGACGGGCAGTTTCACCTTACAGTGAAGGGAGAGGCGGGACTGCAAATTGAAAAAGACGGCGAACTGACCGACTTGCATGTTCCAAATGGGACTTTTTGGTACTTGAACGGGACGGAATATAGGCACCGGGTCTTGCCGTGCTCGGAAGAGCGAATAGAGGTCTGTGCGCCGGTCAATCAGATTCTCGACGATGTGACCGAAAAAATGAAGGCCTTGGGTGGAGTTTGTATGGTTGCCTTCGAATCGGGAAAGAAAATTCATGGTTAGTCAGCA
>JBGSQJ010000308.1:0-7382 GCA_041738165.1 Bdellovibrionales bacterium | reverse complement strand
ATGCTCTAGTGCCCCAAAAGGTTTGAATCTCGTGACAGAGCCTGAGGGCGCGGTTGTGAGTCTCGTTCAAGCCAATGGTGACACGAAAGAGCTTGGCAAAACCCCCGCCCTTTTTACTGATGATCAGATTTCAGCTCATCCCAATCAACTCTTTGGATTTAAGTTTCAAAAAGAAGGCTATGAGGTTGAAAGAGTTTATGTTTCTAACCCGAGCAGATGGTTCAACGGAGAACTGCGAGTGAAGCTCTACCCAGCGGCGCAATGGAGCCAGGCTTTTGTCGACAAAAATGCCTCTAAATATTTAGAGGACGTGGCCAAGCTAACCGCTGAAATTCAAGGTGCAATAGCCGCAGGGGATATGAACCGCGGCGAACAATCGGCGAGGTCCATGACGTCAAGATATCCAAATTTGGCGGTCGGATGGAGCTTACTCGGAAACGTTCTATATAAACAAAATCGCAGATCCGAGGCGCTCGAAGCTTACAACAAAGCTTTAGGAATTGATCCTTCTAGCCAAGAAACCCGCAACGTCGTTGAAAAGATGCGGGGAGGATAAAGGGCATGTCGCATTTATTTGGCTTTTTACTAGCAGTCGGTCTTCTTCAAGGTGCCATGTTCATCTTGAAGATGGATCGGATGTATTATTATGACCATGTGGCACTCCTGATCGTATTGGGTGGAACTCTAACTGCAGGAATCATCACCTATCCCGTTTATGATTTAGTTAAAATGGTTCAAGCCTTCTTTAGAATCGCAAAAAAGAATCCAGAAGATCGCGCTGTTGCTGTTTACAGCATTGTGAGATTGGCACTTGCCGCTCAAGCTTCAAGGTCTGCGCTAGTTGAGGCGTCTCAAGACAAGAATCTTAATCCGTTTTTAAAAGATGGCATTGATCTTATCATATCAGGATTTACGAAAGAAGACTTAGAGAACGTAATGGTCGAGCGGTTGTATCGAGACCGAGAGCGCGAAGAAGTTTATGGGTCGATTCTTCGAACTCTGGGTAAATACCCACCTGCGTTTGGTCTCGTGGGTACGGTTTTGGGTCTGGTGTCGGTAATGAGATCGGTGTCACAAGGTGCTGATGCAGCTGAAATTGGACTTCATATGGCCCTTGCACTCGTGGCAACTCTTTACGGTCTTTTGCTGACCAACTTTGTAATGGTACCGGCAAGTGAGAACCTTTTTAACAAGTCGGCACTCAATATGGTTCATCGCGAAATGATGCTCGATGGTTTACTTATGATTCATGAGCGAAGATCGCCTATAGTTGTGCAAGAAAAGCTCAACTCTTATCTGCCGCCGCTCAAGCGTAAAGACATTGTGGGTCTGGGTATGGCTGGTTCGGGCCAAGATGCGGGGGCTGCGTGAGAGGCAACTCTTCAAGGCTTTCTCAGAAATTTTTGAGGCAGCGCTCATCTCACTCTCCAGAGGGGGACCACAACTCCAATTGGGCGATTTCATATGGTGATATGATCACGTTACTTTTGGCATTCTTCGTCTTGTTTTTCAGCATCGACAAGGGTCAAAAGGACATCGAATTGCTTGGAAAAATCGTCGACAAAGAAATGAACAAGGAAGTCGAAGAATCAATGAGCAAGGCGAAAGCCGATGTTTCTTGGGGAGTTAAGTCGGCTGAAAATAATGAGTCTGCAACTTATGCGGGGATTCAGTCGCAAATGAAAGACGCCTTTAAAGTCAAAACTTCGGTATTGGGAAATCGATTGATTATTGAGTTTCCAACGACTTCGTTTTTTCAAACAGCCGAGTTTCAGCTGACCGATCAAGGGCGAGATTCATTAGCGCAGTTTGCCGGAATCTTTAAACGTTTCACTGGTTCTATGCGGTTGATCGTTCGAGGTTACACAGATAATCGACCGGTACGAAGCGGGTCCGCTCGGTTTTCAGACAACTTGGAACTTTCAGCGCTCAGAGCGATTTCGGCTCTTAGAGTGCTATCTGAATTTGGCGTACCATTTGATCTTATGCGCATCGGTGGCTATGGAGAGACAGATAAGGGCAACAAACTCAGCGAATCTGAAAAATTAGCCTACGATCGTAAGATCGTTCTTGTAGTTGAGCCTCTGGACGCCACGGAGCGTGGAATCAAATTGGGTGATTGGACTCGGACAGAGCGAGAGCCGAGCGGGGTGAAAAAATGAGCCTACGGTCTAGACTTCTAATCGGATTGCTGGCGCTATTCGCGATCAATGCTTCGGCAAGCCGAATCATTGAGATCGAAGAGTTCTATCATGCAAAAGTGAAAGAGATATTAGAAACCAGATTTCCAAAGTCTCCTTTTTCTGTTTATGTAACAGTGGATACAGGCAGGCAAGAACCGTCTCGCCGAGATTTGCAGGCCGGAAACAAAAAGGATTCGACGCGGCTGCCCTATTGGTATGATGACGAGGGCGCTGAAGAAAAAGACATCTGGGATCGCACCGACGTTCCGCTTGGAAATTTGATCAAACAGGTTCGCAGCATTGTAATTGATGTTCGAGTGGATAGTTCACTAAGTGACGTCGAGTTAACTGAACTTCAAAACTCAATATCTAAGCAACTGAAGCTCGACCCGGGCGCAGATCGCCTTGAGATTTCCAGAATGAACTGGTCAGACCAAGAACGATATCGAACGTTCTCGTGGGTTGGTGGCTTTGTACTTATCTCATTTCTTATAATCTCAGGAATTTTTTGGCTTCTGGCAAAGGTCAGCATCTCTCAGTTGATCAAGGGTCTGACGAAGCCCATCGCTGAGATTGGCAACTCGACAAAGAAATTTGCAAATAGCGCTCTCAACTTGGCCTCAGATATGTCAAGCCAAGGCCGTGAAAAACGGCCCGATGCTGACGGCCCCGGCGGCGGCAGCGGATCGAGCGATTTGCCCATGGATCTCAATCTTCTTGAGATTCGAAAAAATGCGCTTGAGCTGCTCGATCGAAATCGCAATTTGTTTGAAACTCCCGATGCTGACTTTTTAGAGTTTTTAGAGCGAAAAGGTGCGGCGGACCCTGTCACGATGGGCTCGATTTTGGCCGAACTTGATCAAAACGCCCTGAAAACTTTGTTTAGATATGGCGCCGGTGAGTGGTGGTACAAAGCCATTGCGCAGCCCGCGCCTCTTAAAGCTCAGTCGCTCGCGATGCTCGGAGAAATAGATCGACTGCGCGTGCGCCGGCAGTTTCAAGACGCCGAGGCCAATGCCCCAGTGCTACACCGCGAGTTTGGTTTGGTGATGAATCGTTTGAAACCAGGTGAAATCGTCAACGTGCTCATGGGATTGTCGGTTGAAGAGGCTCAGCCCATTATTGATTTGCTTCCTAGAGATCAGGGGTTGTCGGTGGCTAAGTCCATGTTCCCGGGTCAATGGGCGATCTTTATAGATCAGCAGCCGGATCGAACTAAGATTTCTGAAAAGTCGCTCGAAGATATTTTACGTAAAGCGCTGAAATTAAAGCCGCTTAGAAACGAAGATGAGATCAAAGCTTTTTTTAGAGACCTCGATCTTAGCCAGTATTTGGATGTAGCCACACCTCGAGATGAACGGGATTTTTACATGGTCCTTCCTGAACTCTCACGAATTCGGGTTCAGAGGTTCCCGTTCTTTAAAGTGCTTGAAGGTGAAGACAAGATTTTAAAGTCACTAGGGGCCATGTTTTCTCCGCACGAGTGGTCGATTGCCTTGGCCAATTGTGAACAGGGCGATCGTAGAGCCGTTTTAGAAAAATTAACTGATCGCTTGCGTTTTCAAGTCATCGAAAATCTGCGGGGCATGGATGAAACTCCGCCAACTGAGTTTGAAATTCGCAAAGTCCGCCGAGATATCGTCAAAGTGTTTTTAGACGAAGAACACCGTTTGGCGATGGTGGCGGCAAATGAAGCTCAAAATGCAACTCAGCCAGACAGCAGCAGTGATGACGATGAAGCTAAATCTGAAGCGGCTTAAAAGCTGGGCCTCTATATTCACGCTTATGGCCTTTCAGGGCGTGACCCACGCTGACGAGGATCTCGTTCAGGGCATTGCTATAATGGCCCAAACAGGGATGTACGATCTCACGGCTGAGTCGACCACAAAAACATCCACCTCGATTTCGGGTTATGGCGCGCATTCGGGCGGCATTGAAGTGGCCGTCTTTGATCGCTACAAATTGACTGCGGGTCTAACTTTCTTGCTCTCCTCAGGGATATCTGGTGACACGGCTACTGGCTATGACGTGGGTCTTAAATACTTCTTCTGGACGAAAGCGGCAAAGACCCAAGTGAATTACGACAATGTGAGTTTGGACACCCTTGAGAGTTTTAGGCCGTACCTCGGCGGTGCATTGAGAAATCGCGAGTTTTACTCGGTCTTGTCGACCACCTACGTAGGGGCTGGAATTCTAGTAGGAGTTGAGTACTCTTTATCAAGATTATTATATTCTAATTTCGAAGTGCGTTATGACTCACTTTCGGGTAACTCCGACAACACTTTGACCCAGACTAATATTCTATTTGGAATAGGGTTCAATCTAAAATAATCCACCTTGACCCTGAACCAGTACTTGAGAAAATCGATCATTCAGCGCCCTTTGTTGGTGTGAGGAGATTGAAATGAAGTCATTCTTGAGTCTTATTGTGGCACTTTTACTGGTATCTGTTTTTGGTTGCTCAAGTCGGCACAAGGCGAAAGATCTGGATACAAAGCTCGAAAATGAAGCGGGCGGAGCTCAAAAAGTAGGGGTTCGTGACGGCAAGATGGTGGTGCTTTCAAGAGTGGACATCGTCGAAAAACTCCGCACGGTCCAAAATGAAACCTATGCGCTAGAAGATAAAGTCTATGGAACTAGAAAGCTCGGTAGTCTCGGGCTGTATGGTGAGCTCAAGACCTGCGAGAGGCAAAGGGCGTCGAGGCAAAGAGGCGGAAGTGGAACACTTGTGTGGAGTGAGCCGCTCGATCGTCTGACCGATAAAGAAGAAGAAATGAAGATTGGTCTTGATGAAAACAAAGAGTTAATTGGTCTTAAAGATGAGTACCTAAGAGATCGACTCGAAAGATTTCAAGGATACAAATTGATTCTTCAAAAGCGTCAAGATGAGTTCACAGACCGAATTGAAAATTGTCAAACGGCGCTCAAAGATCGCGAAGTGGACGAGAACCAGCCGTCTAAAGTGATGGTTCAAGAGATCAACAAGGGTAGCCTCGACAAAGAAGAGCTCAATCAGTTTATGTGCGGATTTGTCAAAGAAGGAGCGAGCTTGAAAACGTTTTTGGTGAACGCTTTTGCAAAAGGGTGGCTTTCATTGACCGACTTTCAGATGGATCAATCCTTGTTGTCGGCTGAAATCAAAGATAAAAAAGGCAAATCGAAATCAGGCGGTCTGCTCTTTAACTCGTGGAAGCTGGCTTTTGATAAATCTGATGTGAAGCTAGGCGATATATTGAGCGGAAATTCAGATGCTGCGCTTGAGGCATGGTCGTTTGAGGGTTCGCCTTTTGGAAATTCTCTAGGGCCGTGCTTGAAAAACCCAGACGGGCAGTGGAATCCTTAGACTGGGCTTTTCACATCACTACATCATTGCAAATGCTTGGCGATTTCAGAAATCGCCACTGTCTCTTGCGTTCCCGCATCTAGGTTTTTAACCGTGGCGACGCCCTTTTGAATTTCATCTGGGCCAATTAAAATGGCGTAGCTGCAACCGAGGTTGGTTGCTTTTTTCATGCGTTTTGACATGTTTCCGCTAAAACTAATCTCAGTCGCCACGCCTTGCTGGCGAAGCTGATTGGCGATCACAAAAGCTTCGGCTTCGACTGAGCCATGAACTGGTATGACCGCCACAGATCGTTGCTGCTGAATAGTCAGCGGAGTGAGCAGGCTCAATCTTTCTAAACCTGCAGCCCAGCCCACACTTGGAGTGTCGGGGCCGCCCATCAGTTTGACGAGCTGGTCATACCTGCCGCCGCTCAGAACGGCGTCTTGAGCGCCGAGATTTTTAGAGCGAAATTCAAAGACCGTGTGCGAGTAGTAATCAAGCCCGCGCACCAAATTCGAATTTTCATTAAATGGAATTTTAAGCGCGGTTAAGCTCGCTTTGACCAGGTCATAAAACTCTTTGGCCGCCGCGGTTAAGCTGTCTGAAAGCTGAGGAGCGCCGCTAAGAAGTTCTTGATCATTTGGATCTTTTGAATCGAGTATTCGTAGTGGATTTGTCTCAAGCCGTCGCTTTGAATCTTCTGAGAGTCGATCTTTTTTCGACGAGAGAAATTTGACGAGTTCAGCTTTGAATGCCGCTCGGCTTTCATCGTCACCTATGCTGTTGAGTTCAAGTGACACTTGATCAAGTATTTGAAGCTCCCTTAACCACTGATAAGCCAGCGCGATCACCTCAGTGTCGGCAAACGGAGTGGCGGCGCCCATGAGTTCGATTCCAAATTGATGAAACTGCCTTTGCCGGCCTTTTTGAGGCCGCTCGTAGCGAAACATGGGGCCTTGATAAAACACTTTTAGCGGAGTCTTTTGGCTGAGCCCTTCAGAAATAAAAGCGCGCGCGACACTGGCCGTGCCCTCAGGGCGAAGCGTGATCTCTTCACCGCCGCGGTCAGAAAAGGTGTACATCTCTTTATTGACAATGTCTGAGGCGTCGCCAAGCGTGCGCTTAAAGACATTTGCAAATTCCATAATGGGCGTCGACATTTCACGATAGCCGAATAGTCCACAGACTTTTCGCCCGAGGCCCACAATCAAATTGTGGCGTTCTTGTTCAGCAGGGAGGAGATCGTGAGTGCCACGAATGGGTTGAAGTTGCATATCTAGAGTATAATATGGGATTGATAATCAAAAGGAAACCTCAGCGATGCCCAAGATCCTAGATATTTCACCAAAGATTTCAAAAGATCTGGCTGTGTATCCCGGCGATCAACCGTTCTCGAGGCAAGTGGCCATGAGTTTTGAAAAGGGTCAGCACCTTGAGCTTTCAAATATCACCACTACCTTGCATATAGGAGCGCACGCCGACGCCCCAAGTCACTATGGTGAGGGGGCAACGGGCATTGATCAGGCTCCGCTTGGCTCTTACATCGGACCTTGCCAAGTGATTCATGTGATGGGGCTGGGCCCAGAGGAGCGGGTTTACTCTCGCCATGTTGCCGTTGAAATCACGGCGCCAAGGGTGCTCATAGCAACAGGCTCATTTGAAAATCAAAATCAGTGGCACGATGACTTTAACTCTCTCTCGCCCGAACTCATCGAATGGTTAGATAGCAAAGGGGTTCGGCTGGTTGGAATCGACACACCATCGGTCGATCCGGCGCAAGACAAAGAACTGCCTTCTCATCAGGCTTTGCTAAAAACTAAAATGGCGGTTCTTGAAGGATTAGCGCTAAGCCATGTTGCGAACGGAGAGTATGT
>JBGSQJ010000277.1:0-2368 GCA_041738165.1 Bdellovibrionales bacterium | reverse complement strand
CGCCTAGCCGTGTGCGAAAACCTGAGTGGATCAAAATGCGCGCGCCAAGCGGGCCGCGCTATTCTGAGCTCAAAGCCATGATGAAAGACCTCAAGCTCGCCACGGTTTGCCAAGAGGCGCAGTGCCCAAACATCGGCGAATGCTGGGCGGGCGGAACCGCGACGATCATGCTGATGGGCGACGTTTGCACGCGTGGGTGCAAGTTTTGCAATGTGAAGACCGGCAACCCGCGTGGACTTTTAGATGTGAACGAACCGGCCAATGTGGCCGAAGCGGTTCGCCAAATGGATCTTGAATACATTGTGCTCACGAGCGTCGACCGCGACGATCTTCCTGACGAAGGATCAAGTCACTTTGCCGAAACCGTCGAGCGCTTGAAATCGGACAATCCGAGATTGATGGTTGAAGTTTTGACTCCTGATTTTGGCGGCAAAGAAGAGTGGATCGCCAAGATCATCGACTCAAAACCTGATGTCTTCGCTCACAACGTTGAAACCGTTGAGAGGCTCACGAGCCGAGTGCGAGATCCAAGGGCGGGCTATAAGCAGAGCCTGCGCGTGCTGGAATACGTGAAAGAGCGTGACGCTTCTCGGTTCACGAAAACTTCGATTATGCTGGGCTTAAGCGAAACCGACGAAGAAGTTATGCAAACTCTGCGCGATTTGCGCGCTGTGGGTTGTGACGTGGTGACCTTTGGGCAGTACCTGCAACCAAAGTCCCGGCATCTGCCGGTTCATGAGTTTGTCACTCCAGAGAAGTTCAAGTGGTGGCAAAGTGAGGCTGAGCAAATGGGATTTTTGTATGTGGCAAGTGGCCCCATGGTGAGGAGTTCTTACCGTGCGGGTGAGTTCTTTATGAAGGGCATGATTGAAAAGAGTCAACGAGAGAGGGGTTCTTAAGTGGCAACGCAAAATGTGAAACTTCCAGACATTGGTGAGGGCGTAACCGAAGGTGAGTTGATCAAGTGGCTCGTCAAAATTGGTGACAAAGTGAGTGCCGATCAACCTGTGGCCGAAGTGATGACCGATAAGGCGTCTGTCGAAGTTCCAAGTCCTTACCCTGGAGTCATTAAAGAGTTTAAATTTAAAGAAGGCGATGTGATTCCGATTGAAACGGTGATCGCAGTTTTAGATGGAGCTGGAGGCGAAGCGCCTGCTCCCGAGAAGAAAGTGGCGCCCGAAACCAGTAAGCCCGCTCCTGCGACAGTTCAGACGCAGCGCGCCCCGGATTCGGAACCTGGCACCTTTTTGCCGGCGGCGAAGTCAAATGTGTTGGCGACGCCGGCGACGCGTAGGTTGGCGAGAGAAACCGGAGTCGATATCAATCAGCTTTCGGGTTCGGGTTTGGCGGGGCGTGTGACTCGCGAAGATGTCTTGAGCGCTCAAGGCGGCGCTGGCGAAAAAGCACAAGGTTCTGTGCAGGGTACGAGTTCGTCAAAAGGTTCCACCACTTCAACTGGGATGATGACTTTGCAAGTGCCAAAGCCGTCGGTAATTTCGCCCCCAGGAGCTATGGACGAGCGCGTGCCACTGCGCGGGATTCGCAAGAAAATCGCCGAGAACATGCAGATGGCGAAACACATTATTCCTCACTTCACGATTGTCGAAGAAGCGTGTGTGGACCAATTGGTCGAAACTCGTGGTCAGGCCAAAGTGGCCGCCGAAAAGTTTGGCGTGAAAGTCACTTATTTGCCTTATGTGATGAAGGCGCTCATTGCTACGTGCCGAGAGTTCCCATCGTTCAACGCCAGCATCGACGATCAGGCCGCCGAAATTGTTTACAAAAAATACTTCAACATCGGCTTTGCGGCCGACACACCGAATGGTCTGATGGTGCCGGTGATTAAAAATGCCGATTTCAAAACTGTGCTGCAGATCTCGCAAGAGATTGGCGGCTTGGCCGTCAAAGCGCGAGAGGGCAAGCTTGCGCTCGACGACATGAAGGGTGCCACGATCACAGTGACGAACATTGGAAGTGTGGGCGGGCTCTATGCCACTCCGATCATCAATCACCCTGAAGTGGCCATTTTGGGAATGTACAAGATCCAAGATAAACCCAAATGGAATGGCTCTGAATTTGTGCGCGCGTCGTATATGAATTTTTCTATGACTTGCGATCATCGTTTGATCGATGGCGCGGTCGCAGCCAACTTTATGAAGGCGTTTATATCGAGAATTGAAAATCCAAGTCAGCTTATGCTCGACATGATTTAAGGAGTGACCGTGGGGATTGAAACTTTTGATGTTTGTGTGATTGGTTCTGGCCCTGGCGGGTACGTCGCGGCGATTCGAGCAGGTCAGCTGGGTTTAAAGGCCGTCGTGATTGAGCGCGAGGCTTTGGGCGGTGTGTGTTTGAATGTGGGCTGTAT
>JBGSQJ010000221.1:0-1761 GCA_041738165.1 Bdellovibrionales bacterium | reverse complement strand
GAACCACATTGGTTCAGTACTATCTTCGGGGTTTACTGTTTTGCAGGTCTTTTTCAGTCGACCATTGCCATGTTGATTTTATTCGTCATTCACAGCATGAGGCGGGGACTCTTGAACGGGTATGTGGATGACAATCATTTGCATGATCTAGGCAAGTTTTTGTTCGCCTTCACAGTATTTTGGGCTTACATCGCTTATTCTCAGTACATGTTGATCTGGTATGCCAACTTGCCCGAAGAGACGCTTTTTTATCTGCCTCGGGTGACGGGTGGCTGGATGTACGTTTCGATTTTGCTACTACTTGGAAAATTTGTGATTCCGTTTTTGGCTCTATTGCCAAAGTGGGCGAAGCGTTCCCAGAGCCATTTGGTGGTCGTGTCGGTCTGGATTTTGGTCATGCAGTACGTAGATCTTTATTGGCTTGTTTACCCCAACTTGAGTCTCGAAGAAGTCAAATTGGGCTTACCCGAAGTCCTAATATGGGGTGGATTTGGTGGGGCGTTCTTCTTTGCCGTCACCAGGTTTTTGAGCCGCAATTCAATCGTGCCGGTCAGGGACCCTAGAATCCACGAATCTGTGCACCACCACGTTGTATATTAGGGCCCGTTGAGTTACTCTATTGACTTGAGGCGTCCTTCACCCTAGTTTGACGCCAGTAGAAGTCTTTTGGACGGAGTTTTAGATTTTTGTGAATTTGGTCGATAAAAATAGCCAATCTCAGCTTTTCACCGTGACCGTCCGTTAATCCATGTCATCCATTCGCATAGTTCTCCCAGATAACTCCGAGAAGGTATTTGATTTTGAGCCCACAGTGCTTGATGTGGCCAAAAGCATTGGGCCCAGGCTCGCAAAAGACACGGTTGGTGGGATGATCGACGGGTCTCAAGAAGTCGTGGATCTGCGAACCCCATTGAAAGATGGAAGCCGACTCAAAATCGTAACTCTCAAAGACCCGGAATCTCTAGAAGTGATTCGGCACTCAGCGGCTCATTTGATGGCTCAAGCTGTTCAAGAGTTATGGCCCGAGGTCAAAGTGACGATCGGCCCGGTGATAGAAAATGGCTTTTATTATGACTTTGATTCGCCAAGAAAATTCTCACCTGAGGATTTAGAGCTCATTGAAAAGAAAATGTTTGAGATCATCAAGCGAGATACAGAAGTGATTCGCGAGGAGTGGGAGAGTTCAAAGGCCATCGCCACATTCAAGCAGATGGGCGAGCGCTTTAAGGTCGAGATCATTGAAGACTTAGCGCAAAAGTCAGTGAGTATCTATAAACAGGGTGTTTGGTTTGATTTGTGCCGTGGACCACACGTGCAGAGAATGGGGCAAATCAAGGCTGTGAAAGTTTTAAGTTTAGCCGGCGCTTATTGGCGGGGCGATGAGACTAAGGCTCAGCTTCAGCGCGTGTATGCGACCGCCTTCAATGACAAGGCTCAGCTCGAAGAGCATCTGCACAACCTTGAAGAGGCCAAAAAGCGAGATCACCGCAAACTCGGTAAAGATCTTGGGCTTTTTTATTTTCATCCGCTTTCGCCGGGAGGGCCGTTTTTTGCGCCCAAGGGCGCGTTGATTTACAACGAGTTGCAAACCTATGTGCGCGAGAAGTACCTCAAGTACGGCTACCAAGAGGTTATAACTCCTCAGGTTTTTGATGTTCAACTCTTTCATCAATCTGGGCACTATGAGAACTACCGTGAGAACATGTATTTCACTCATGTGGATGAGCGCGATTTTTCATTTAAGCCGATGAATTGCCCCGG
>JBGSQJ010000178.1:0-2834 GCA_041738165.1 Bdellovibrionales bacterium | reverse complement strand
GCATTTTTATATCGCGACTGCGCTGAGGGTAGCCTTGCCCAATCGCATTTTCATGATGCTCATAGACGATCGCAACCACATCATCAGGCACGATCCCAAGGCTTTGTAGCATCTGCATGCCTTTATAGGCGTGCGTTTCATAAAGCTGAGTCTCTTCGCTCGACATAGAAGCCAAAGGTTTTTCCATCAATTCTTTAGGCAACGCCTTTTTGCCAATATCGTGAAGCATTCCGCCTAAAGAGAGCTTCTCTAAAGTCGCCTTCTTTTGGTAGCCAAGCGCTTGGCCCACCATCGTTCCGATCGTGGCCACCGCAATCGAGTGCGACAAAAGTTGGTCTGAATAGCTCTTAAGGCTGGCAAATAAATCAGAAAACGACTTGTGCGTGTCGACCAATCCCACAACCGCTTCAGTCACTTGCTTGGCGTTGTTGTAAGTGTCTAAATCAAGACCCATGCTTTCAATTTGCCGAAACACCGTGCGGGCCGAGTGAGTGATCAACGTCGTTTTTTGCTTGTCGCTGAGATCTGTTTTGGTCAACGCGATACCGGCAAGCGAAATACTTTGATGCGAGAGTTTGTAGTACTCTTTCTTCTGCACCCAAAGATAATTCACTTCGCGGCTTTGATAATTTTTAAACTGCTGAACGTCAGATAGCGTGCCCGCTTTGCCAACAAGAACGAACTTTTCATCGCCAAGGCGGATATAGACATCAACCGGAATCGTCACACCATTAACGAATTCATAAATGGGAATAGGCATAAAGCTGTCTACGGTCATTTCCATACAGACTGTATCGGTATCTTCAAAATAAAAATTCAACGAAGATCGCCTTGGCCAAAGTCTAGAGCGGGTGTAGATTGGCCGGATTATGTCTTCAATTCTGCCCAATACGAGCCTACTCTCTGTGGAGCGTGTTTTTAAGTCCTATGGCCCAGTACAGGCCCTTAAAGGTGTGTCGTTTGAGGTCAAAAAAGGCGAGGTTTTTGGGCTGCTCGGGCCCAATGGGGCCGGCAAGACGTCGCTGATCTCGATCATAGTGACTCTCGAAAAAGCGACTGGTGGCCAGGTTACGGTGTTTGGTCACGATGTTTCTAAGTCATCTCGCGCCGCCAAATTGGCCACGGGCTGGGTCCCGCAAGAAATCATCAATCACGGCTTTTTTGATGTTGAAGAAATACTTAAATTTTACGCGGGTTACTTTGGCGTTTGGCGAAGTTCTGAGCAAATTAAGAAGGTTTTGCACAAACTGGGTCTTTGGGAGCATCGCTTTAAGAAGGTTAAGCAGCTGAGTGGTGGTATGAAGCGAAGACTGATGATCGCCAAAGCTCTGCTTCACAATCCTGGCCTTTTGCTTCTTGATGAGCCCACAGCGGGCGTGGATGTCGAATTGAGGCTTCGGCTTTGGGAGCTGATTGAAGAGCTGCGCAGTCAAGGCACATCTATCTTGCTCACGACTCATTATCTCGAAGAGGCTCAAAGGCTTTGTGACCGGGTAGGGATTATTCATCACGGCGAAATCGTTGCTCTCGATCAAACCCAAAAGCTGATAGATCAGTTCACCAGAAAAAAAGTGGTCTTAACCGTGAATGAACGCGGGCAGACCAAAGAGTTAGAGTTTTTAGTGCCCATGGAGACCAGCGTTGGCGAGATCTTAGTCACGAATAAAATCAGCACTGAGAATTTGATTGATGTGCGGGTACTTGAGGGTTCACTTGAAGAGGTCTTTGTACAATTCACCGCTGAGAAAGAGGCCCAACTATGAATCTATTTTGGGTGCCCTTTTATTCGTTGCTCTTTCGCGAAGTCAAACGCTTCATGCGCGTCGCTTCGCAAACACTGCTGACCCCCATTGTGAGCAGCACATTGTATTTGATGATTTTTGGTGTGAGTTTGGGCTCACAAATTAAAGTTCAAGGTGACGTACCTTACCTGTTGTTTTTGATTCCGGGGCTCGTGATGATGGGCTGCTTGAACAACGCCTTTCAAAACAGCTCTTCATCGATTATCAGTTCAAAATTCGCAGGGGATTTAGAGGATCTCAAAGCGTCTCCGCTCACTCCCAATCAAATCTTAATGGCTTTGGGGCTGGCTGCGGTGGTGAGAGGGCTAGTCGTGGCACTCATCACCTTTGTTGTGGGTGAGGTGTCTTACTACTTCACATATGGTGAATGGTTTGGCGTCGTTCATCCGTTTTGGCTGTTTTTGTTTTTGGTGCTTGGGGGCTTGAGCTTTGCCAACATTGGGATTGTCGCGGCGTTTTGGGCCAAATCGTTTGATCAAATCAGTGCGATCGGGGGCTTTTTGTTGGTGCCACTGATTTATCTTGGCGGCGTGTTTTTTTCGGTGGATCTGCTGCCGCCTTTTTGGAAGCAGGTGGCGCTCATGAACCCGCTTCTTTATGTGATCAACGGTGTTCGCTTTGGAATTTTAGGGCATTCAGATGTAGAGGTCGAAATCTCGTTGATTGTGGCCAGTGTGGGTCTTTTGATTTCGCTTGTGGCTGCAGCCTGGCTGCTTCGCCGAGGAAGCTATCAGAGGTGGTAAATGTTTGAAAAACTATCAGATAAGCTAACTCAAACGCTCAAAAAAGTGCGCGGTGAAGCTCGCATCACCGAGGCCAACATTGAAGCTGCGCTCAAAGAGATTCGGCTCAGCCTGCTTGAGGCCGACGTCAGCTTTAAGGTCGTGAAGTCGTTTTTGGACCAGGTCAAATCGCGCTCGGTGGGGCAAGATGTTTTGGGCCAGCTCTCGGCCGGCCAGCAGTTTGTTAAGATCGTACATGAAGAACTCGTCAGTACGCTTGGCACCTCAGCCGCACAGCTAGACGTCACCA
>JBGSQJ010000171.1:0-3277 GCA_041738165.1 Bdellovibrionales bacterium | reverse complement strand
CTGCAAGCAGTTCAATGCTCGCACGCAAAAAGAAGGTGATATGATCATTCCGGTCATTATCACAGTCTACTCTGATCGATCATTTACCTTCATCACCAAGACGCCTCCTGTATCTATTCTGCTTAAGAAGGCAGCTAAAATCGAGAGTGGCTCTAAAATGCCACAAAAAGACAAGATCGGGAAAGTGACGATGGCGCAAATCGAAGAGATTGCGAAATTGAAGATGCCCGACCTCAACTGCACAGAGCTCCAAAGCGCCATCGAACAAGTCGTCGGCACGAGTAAGAGCATGGGCCTTGAGATCAAATAGGGGGCATGAATATGAGCAAAACAGGAAAACGTTTTTCAGCAGCATTGAAGCAAGTTGATCGCAATTTGAAATACAAATTGGCAGACGGAATTAACAAAGTTGTCCAAACGGCAACTGCAAAGTTTGATGAGGCTGTAGATGTGGCCGTCATTCTTGGCGTTGATCCAAAGCAATCGGACCAACAGGTTCGGGGTGCGGTCGATTTGCCACATGGTCTTGGTAAAACAGTGAGAGTCATTGTCTTTGCAAAGGGACCAAAAGAACAAGAAGCCAAAGATGCTGGTGCTGACTTTGTTGGTGCCGATGATTTAGTTGAAAAGATCAAGGGTGGGTGGCTGGATTTTGATAAGGCCATTGCAACTCCCGATATGATGGCAACAGTGAGTAAGGTCGCCAAGATTTTGGGCCCAAGAGGTTTAATGCCTAACCCTAAGGTTGGAACAGTTACAATGAACGTCTCTCAAGCCGTATCTGCTGAGAAAAAAGGGAAGCTCGACTTTCGAGTCGACAAGGCTTCGATTGTTCATGCTGTCATTGGCCGAAAGAGCATGGGACCAGATCATCTGCGTGCCAACTTTATGGCGTTTATGGGTGCCATCATGAAGGCGAAACCGTCTAACAGCAAAGGTATCTATCTTTGTGGTGTGACTGTTTCTTCGACAATGGGCCCTGGTGTCCGAATGGATTTGTCAGATATTGAGAGCCAACTCTCTTAATTAAATCGAAGCACTGGTTGGCAGGTGTTTCAAAATTGTAGGTATCGCGGTCGTAGACAGTAGGGGAGTCAATAGTGACTCTTAATGGTGAAGCAGAGCACACCCTACCGAGACAGATGTCGAGGCAACTAGCAACTATGCGCCTCTACTTTTTCTCGATTCGCGGTGGTGAAGAAAAAGAAAAAGTAGAAAGGAGGAAATTTGCCCATGATGACACGCGAGAAGAAGAGCCAAGAAATCTCTTCGATCTCTGAGCGACTAGGTCGGTCAAAAGCCGCTTTTCTCGTCGATTTCAAAGGAATGGACGTAGAAAGTGTAACGGCTTTGAGAAAAGCCTTAAAGCCAGTTCAGTCAGAGATGAAGGTGGTTCGCAACACTCTCGCGATTAGGGCTCTGAGCGATCATCCACAAATGAAGCCGGTTCTCGAAGACAAATTTGTTGGCACCAATGCCATCGTATTTGCATTCGACGATCCTAGCGCAGCGGCTAAAACCCTCGCTAAATTTGGCGAAGATGTGGAAGCGTTTCAGATTAAAACTGGAGTGCTCGACGGCAATTTGCTTGATGAACGAGCTATCAAGCAATTGGCGACGTTGCCTACTAAGCCTGAATTGCAAGCTATGTTGTTAGCTGTATTTGCAGCACCAATGACGAAAATTTTGGGCACTATGCAAGCCGTACCCGAAGGGTTTGTTCGTGTCTTGAATGCCTATAAAGAAACTAAAACTGAGTAATTTTTGAAGGAGTTAAGAAAATGTCTTTAGAGAAAAACCAAGTGATCGACTACTTGTCCAATTTGCCAGTGATTGAATTGGCAAACATGATCAAGGACCTAGAAGAGAAGTGGGGCGTGAGTGCTGCGGCACCTGTGGCTGTTGCGGCTGCTGGACCTGCTGCCGCTGCTGCCGAAGAGAAAACAGCTTTTGACGTTGTTTTGGCTGATGCCGGCGCGAACAAGATCAATGTGATCAAAGAAGTTCGTGCATTGACAGGTTTGGGCTTGAAAGAGGCCAAAGACCTAGTTGAAGGCGCACCTAAAACAGTTAAAGAAGGCGTGAGCAAAGACGAAGCCGAAAAAATCAAAGAGGCATTAGTTAAAGCTGGCGCTAAAGTCGAAGTGAAGTAATTCGCCTCGGTTGTATTCGCGAACGTGAATAGTCGAGCGGAGACTCTGTTGGTCTCCGCTTGAAATTAAAAGTGTTTTTGATGTTTGAAGAAGGAGAGAGGATGAAAACGAGTCCTGTGACCGCATCCAATTTGCGATTGCGTAGAAGTTTTGCCAAGACCCGGCACCTAATTGATATTCCCAATCTGATCGAGCTTCAAAAGAAGTCTTACGAGGCTTTTTTGCAAAGAGAAGTGGACCCAGATCGTAGGGGGGACGTTGGGCTTCAGGGTGTTTTCAAGTCCGTCTTCCCAATATCTGATTTTAACAACACATCGAGTTTGGAATTCGTGAGCTTTGCTCTTGAGCCAGCGAAGTACGATGTGGATGAGTGTCGACAAAGGGGTATGACCTTTGCCGCTCCCATTAAAGTGACACTTCGATTGATTGTTTTTGATGTTGATGAGGCCACTGAAGCCCGCAGCATTCGGGATGTAAAAGAGCAAGAAGTGTACTTGGGCGAAATCCCGCTTATGACTTCAAACGGTTCGTTTATTATCAATGGAACCGAGCGTGTGGTGGTGAGTCAGCTGCACCGATCTCCCGGTGTTTTCTTTGACCACGACAATGGCAAAAACAACGCGAGCGGCAAACTTATCTATTCGGCACGCGTGATCCCCTATCGAGGCTCTTGGCTCGACTTTGAATTTGACCAAAAAGACTTAATTTATGTTCGAATTGATCGGCGAAGAAAATTCCCAGTTACAATTTTGTTAAAAGCGCTGGGCTATTCGACCGAACAACTTCTTGAGCATTTTTACCATTTAGACACGGTGACCTTAAAAAAGGGCGGCAAAGTCACGCGCTCGATAGACATTGAGCGAATGGCCGGTCAGCGCGCCATTTCGGACATCGTCGATCCAAAAACAGGCGAGGCCATAGTAAAAGCTGGACGCCGAATCACCCGCGCAGCCGTTAAAAAAGTAACCTCACTGAATCTTACAGAGGTGGAAGTCACTTCTGAAGATCTGGCCGGCAAGGTGATTGCAAAGCCTGTGATAGATGAGTCCACGGGTGAAATCATTGCCGACGTCAACACTGAGCTCAGCCAAGACATTCTCGACAGGGCTCGCGAGGCAGGTATC
>JBGSQJ010000151.1:0-4958 GCA_041738165.1 Bdellovibrionales bacterium | reverse complement strand
TTGTTTTGGGTTGAGCTTCAGCGCTTTGTCGACTGCGGTTTGCAGATTTTCATTGAGCACGCCGACGCTTGGGTCTTGAATGACGTCGATAGGTCCCTCTACGGGAAAGGCCGCAACCGGAATTCCGCAGGCCAAAGCTTCAAGCATAACCAATCCAAAAGTGTCTGTGCGTGATGGAAAAACGAACACGTCGGCTGAGGCGTAGTGGTGCGCCAGCTCTTTGCCCTTTTTTGCTCCAGTGAATATCACTTGGGGCCAGGTTTTTCGATAGTGTTCGAGCATGGGGCCATCACCCACAACGACCTTAGTGCCTTCTGTTTTGAGCTTAAAAAATGCATCAAGATTTTTTTCGATGGCCACTCGTCCAACGTACAAAAGAACCGGTCGATTTTGACCGAATAGCTTTTGTTCAGACGAAATCGGTTGAAACTGAGTTAAATCCACACCTCGGCCCCAGAGGGCTAGATTGCGAAACCCGCGGCTTTTGAGATTTTCAATCACGCTAGGGGTTGGCACCATCGTGCTTCCTGAGGGCCAATGAAAATTTCTCAGCATCCGATAGATCCACCGTCTGGGAATCCCCAGCCGGGCTTTGACGTATTCGGGAAACCTTGTGTGAAACGAGGTTGAAAAGGGAATTTTGTTTTTTACGCAGTAATGTCTCGCCGTCCATCCAATTGGGCCTTCGGTTGCGATGTGAATAGCCTCAGCGCCAAACTCTTCGATAAGACTTCGCATGCGCCATGCGGGGTTTAAGGGCAGGCGGATTTCACGGTACGTGGGGCAAGGGTAGGTGATGAAGCGATCAGGAGACACCACATTCACTTCGTGCCCACGTGTTTCGAGTATTCTCTTTGTCGTTGAGAGAGTGGTCACGACTCCGTTAATCTGCGGGGTCCAAGCGTCAGTGAACAATTGGATGCGCATAAAGTGCCTCCTTAGTTCGAAGTGTTTGTGAATATTAGATCAGTAAACAAAATGCTTTAGTGTTGGGATAACATCAGGCTCAGGTTAGCAACGTGTTAGCTCAAGCCTTAAATCTAGTTAAAATAAGGTGTAAACGAAAGGCGCAACGACCGTGCCTTGAGTGAGAAACATAATTGAGCCTAAAAGAACAAACAGAAGAATGATAGGAAAGAGCCAAAGTTTTTTATGCTTAATTGAGAATTGCCAGAGCTCTTTGAGAAATTCCATTGGTATTTATACTAGGCCCGAGCTTGATGATCGGTCAAGTCTCGGGCAAGGGTCTTTCTAAATTCGTAATAATTAAGGGCAGTCGCCAAAGACGAAACATTGCACCTGTTGGTGAATGCCTTTTACACGTGGCATTCCCACGTGAGTGGTTCCTGTCACCTGAACGTTGTCTGCTCCTACAACTCTGTACCCACGCATGCCACCAGTTTGGTAAAAATTCATTTGGCGAGCGACGTTGGCTGGTTTCTCGAATAAATCCAGAGTCTTCATGCGGCGGTAGTTCCAGTCCGTCGACCAAGTGCGAGGGTCCATGGTGACGACCTCGTTAACTGAAATATCTTTGATTTCGTTTAGTAGATTGAACACGGCGATTCCTGCCCCAAAACTATGTCCGATAACAGAAAGATGTAAATCAGAGCCCATCACGAGCTTGAAATCACGAATGCAGCTTTCGGCAGATTGAGTGCTACCATAGGAGTAATTTTTCGATACGAATGTGGCTCCGTACTTATTTTGCATGGGTTTGATGAGGCCCTTGCGAACGAATCCGGCCCAATATGAGGCGAGTCCTTCGAATGAAACCACCAAGTGTTTGACGCCAGAATCACGAGCTTTCAGAGCCTCACTTCGGCAACTCCCCGCATAGGCGTGTTGACCGATTAGCGTGGCCAGTAAAAATACAAAAATTTTTGATTTCATAATTTCCCCCATTCCATCCTCTGGACAAGGGGCTGATCGGACTTTGGTCTAGCAACTTGAATGTGAGATTAAACGCTTTTTGAATGGCCAGTTTTTTAAACATTTTGTCTCATTGTGAGACATCTTGAAATGAGACGAGCGTCGAACAATTGCACATTTGCTAAGGAATGGTGGGTTTACTGTAGTGAACTCGAGTTTACGCGGGTTTAGAGTGACCATTTGTGGCACTGACCTTGCTCTAATGTCCTATATGTACAAGGTATCGTTTTTAAACAAACCATGGCAGGCCTACTTAAAAGCTCTCATCTATGTGGCTCTCTTGAGCTTAGGTGAGTTGGCGCTGAGTTGCCCTTGGGATCTCATCCCGGGCACTTCATCTGGAACCTGCGAAGCTGCAGCATCAAGAGCTGCAGCCTCGAACAATCCGAACCTTGTGATTTCAATGGAAGGTCTTTGTAGTGGTCCAAACGCGGGAGCTGCCGCTGCCGCGCGTGCGACCGCCGGCGCTTCAGGAATTGGCGCGCCAGTTATGAGTTATTCGTGGCTAGGGGGCGCTCAGGCCACAAGATGCGCTGAAATTTGGAAGAACAAATTTGGCGATAAATTGAGGCTTACGTTTATTGGACACAGCTTTGGCGGTGGACCCGGGCGCAGATCGGCCGTTGATGCCATGGCCAGAAAAAACATTCACATTCAAAACCTCGTTATGTTTGACCCACGTGAAGCCTACGATGTTCGCTGCGGCGAAGGTGGTGGGCCTAAATATGAGGTCCCTGGCAATGTCACCAATGTACTCAATTTTTATCAGTGTGATGCTGGACTACCAGGACGCACGTTTGTTTGTCCTCGTAAGGATCCAAATTGCTCCCGACACTGGGTGAAAAACAAACTTATAGACGGTGGGCCAAATTCGTCTCATATCAGTCTGCCTGGAAATCGCCAAGCTCGGTTAATGATCACAGATCTTTTGCGAAGAACATCACGGTCCGCTGCGCCCATGCAGCAGCTCGCCGGCGAAAACTTTTCTCAACCCGCAGCTGGTGGTCAGTTCAACGAAATGTTGCAGCGAATATTTGGCGTAACATCCGGCAGTTCTGAGGTGGCTCAGGGTGCTACGCAAAATTCAGCGCCCAGAAGATCACCGGCCTCTCGCCGCAATGACGCCTATTGGTCGAGTAATCCTAAGGCAGACAAAGCGGCCAAGTGCTTTCGCTTTGGTGCCTCATATGATTGCACCTACCGCGAAGCTTCTGAGCAAGCTAACAACGACGCCTACCACTAAAAATCAAAGCCGATACGAATGGGTTAATTCTTTGCCATTCGCTCTTGGGCGCTCTTGAACTCAAGCGCCAATCGATTCACCAATTCATGAACACTTAAAATATCATGGATGGCGTTTACCCCGTGGCCGGCGGACCATATGTTTTTCCAGGCTTTGGCTTCAGAGTCGAGCGTGAGCTTTTCACCAAAGTCTACGTGACCCTTTTGGTTGGCGTCAGTGATGCCGGCACGCTCAAGACTCGGGCGCATAAAATTGGCCGGCACGCCTGAAACGGCTGAAGTGTGAATCACGTCTTCAGCGCTCACATCTAAAATCATTTTTTTATAATCGGCCTGGGCTTGGCTTTCGGTGGTCGCAATAAAGCGTGTGCCCATGTAAGCGAGGTCGGCGCCCATGGCGAGCGCGGCAAATATGTCTGACCCACTAGAGATTCCGCCAGCCAAAATTAGCGTTTTATCAAAGAGAGATCTCAGCTGCGCGATCAACGCAAATGGGTTGGTCGTGCCCGCGTGCCCACCGGCTCCGCCGCTTACGGCGATCAGTCCGTCAACGCCCGCATCCCTAGCTTTTTCAGCGTGCCGAGCATTGGTGACATCATGGTAAACCAGCCCCCCGTAGGAGTGAACGGCGGCCACCACGTCTTTTGCTGCGCCAAGAGACGTGATCACCAAGGGCACTTTATTTTCAACGCAAACTCTGAGATCGGCCTCAAGTCTTGGGTTTGATTTGTGAACAATCAGATTGACGCCAAACGGCCCGGGTTCAGATTCTTTTGAGCGCTTCTCTTCGATGGTGAGCAGAGTTTCACGAAAGGCTTCGGTGGACCTGAGGTTGAGCGCAGGGAACGTGCCGACAATCTGATTTTTACAACAAGCGCTAACGAGTTCTTCGCCTGAAACCAAAAACATCGGCGCGGCAATGACTGGCAGACGTATTTTATATGGGCCAATTTTAAAATTACTCATAATACGATTTCCTTTTCTATTGTAGCCAAGCACATTTTCGCTCTTACTTTTTGCCCAACGGCCGCATTGAGCGTGGTGATTTTTCCAGAAAGCGTGGCTTTAACGGCCACTTCCATTTTCATCGCCTCAATCAAAAGTAATTCCTGACCCGAAACAACCGCCTGACCGTTTTCGACCATAACTTTTTTTATCACACCGGCCATCGGTGAAAGAACACTTGGGCCTTTGGGTGAATCCAAACTGGCGCCATCAGAGCCGAGTTTGACATAGGTCACTTGAGCGGCATCGTCGAGATAAACTCCAGCATCTGCAAATGCAAAACCGCAATTTACGATAGCTGAGTCCCACTGCGCTGAAAACCGGTTTGGTTTTAAGACATTCACCTTCCATTCGGCATAAAGGTTTTTAGGCTCGAACACCTTGATTGAAAATTCAGATTCTGATTCCAGCGTGACATAATACTTCAATTCGACCATTTGATTCTCTTCAAATAAGCTTAAGCCAAAGGGCAAAGAGCCACCAAGGTGAAGGCCCATCCAATAACCGCTCTTGGTTTCAAGCTCGCGGGAAAGTAGGGCTGAAACTGCGAGATGAGCGGCTGAGAATTTTGAGGTTTGGTGAGGCTTGACGAGGATGTCTTTGTCTAGTGTGCTCGTGTAGATTGCACGCTCTTGAAATTTCTGAGTGTTTAGCAGCTTGGCTAGGTAGTTTTTATTTGTTTCTACGCCAAAGAGTTCAGCCTTTTTAAGGCAAGCTGAAGCACTTGAGCACGCTTGATCTCGCGTCGGAGCGCATGAAATGATTTTAGCCAGTAAAGA
>JBGSQJ010000150.1:0-4574 GCA_041738165.1 Bdellovibrionales bacterium | reverse complement strand
GTTTTGAAAGACTTCAGCCCCGCGACATTGTGGTGAAGTCTCGCGTTCCTGACAAAAAGCCCGATATCAAAGCGGTCGTAACATTTATTTTGGATTCTTCAGGCAGTACGATGAGGTACGTTGAGGCGTTCAAGCGCTTTGTTTATGACATGGAGTCTGTGGTCAGGGCCAACTACAAAGGCTTTGATTTTAGATACATTGTTTTTGATACCAAGGCCCATGTTTTGAAAAGCAAAAAAGACTTCTTTCGCTCACAGCTTGGGGGCGGAACTAATTATTCTGTGGGACTCAAAAAAGCGAAAGAGCTTTTTCAAGAGCAATATCCGCGTTCAAAATGGGATCGTTACACTTTTATTCTTGGGGACATGGAAGACTTTAGCCCAGAAGAAGCGATGGCTGATATTCGCGCGCTTCTTGAGGAGTCTGAGTTCTTCGGAGGAATCGCCGGTCTCAATGGAAACGGTGATTGGGCGGGGCTTCATGGTCCACTCTTTGGCCTCTCTGAACAATCCGAGGCGGTGGGTTACACAGTAATTTCGCCCGATGGCAGTTACACAATAGACAACATCAAAGAGATTTTGAAAAATCCGACAGAGTAGCATCTGGCGGATTTTTTGGGTCGACTCGTTGACAACTTTTAAAGAAGTCAGCGTAGGCCGGAAATTCAGCGGCGAAGTCATAGCCCCTTAGTTTGGCCACTCTTTGCATTTCCCGGGCAAAGGCAACGCGGTCTTTGCTCAACTCTTGAGGCGCGCTGTCGAATTCAAATCGAATAGCCCCCTGGATATCCCGTAAAAATTCTCCATATAGATGCCAGCTAGGCCCCCAAATCCTCTGTTCTTCGGGGAAGTGTTGTTCACTCGCCTCATTTAAGAGTGTGATCGCCTCGTCAAAATACACGCGAAAAGAAGGGGTCAATATTGCAGGATGAAGCCATGTGGGTTTGTTAACCGCATTTTTTAAAAGTGGAATGGAACGCTCATATCGTTGCCCTAGATCTCGAACAAAATTTAGAAAATCTCCAAATGGAACAACTGAAAGGGCGTTGATCGACGGCAAAAAAGCGAAGTGCAGGTGCTTGAGTTTCAACGAAAGGACCTGGTCGATGTTATAAACGAGGGTCTGCCAGCTTAAACCTTGGCGAATTTTTTCGGCCATTGTTCCAGAAGCTTCAAGCGAAACATCTAGCAACACTCTTCGTCCCTCGCGGTCAAGTTTCTCTAAAGAGCGGCAGAGTTTAATGACCGTGTCAGCGCTACAGTTGAGGTTGGTAACAATCCGAATTTTTAGTTTTTCGTTGCCGGCTCTCTTTGCACCCTCATGAACGCGATCGAGCATGCGCCAAAATCCAAGATATTTGGTGGGTTCGCCCCCCAGAAGACTCAAAATTTCAACGTCTTTCGCTACAGAGTCGTACCACTCCCAAAAAACCGATTTGAAATTTTCGTCGTGGTCACGCATAAGCGTTTGGTATTCATCAGAGTCGATAATGCCATTTTCAAAATCCTCACTGGCCCAGCGAGACGAGTTTCCTCTCCAGCAGTAAAGACACTTCATATCGCATAAATTGCCGAGTTGAATCTCAAGAAGCTTTGGTTTTTCAGCTCTTAAAATCGGGTTGTCGAGACTAGGGGCGTGAGGGTTTTGCCAAATCTTTGTGTCCGGCGCGCGGGCTGGGTTGAGAGTTGTCTTCGGCGTGCCAGCAACTGACACAATCTGAGTGGCGCACGCCTAAGAACATCTCTTGGCGGCGCCGCAAAAAATAATCGTTGTTTAAAATCGCGTCCGCGCCCTTAGCTTGAAGCTCGGCCTGTGGAATTTTATAAGCTGGAACTCGGCAGCAAAGCCGAATGTCGCGATTTCGAAGATCGATTGTGGGCGTGTCCCACCTGAGTGAGCAAAGAGCGTCAAGATTCGTTGTCACCCGGGCTAGCCTACAATACAGTCGCACAATGAACCAGAGAACTGGATTTCTACCATCGCAGTGCGTCTGTTTGCATCGCTGGAACTACGTCATTGTAAAGTACAGCCTGGCACAAGTCAGAACCTGTTGCCGCGTCTATTCTATTGAGGACGTGAGTCTAGAGGATCTCCAAAATATCGGTCCTGATATTTTTTCTAACTCGCCGAATATGAGGCAAAAGCGACTGAATATGATGTCTGGGGTGCGCGATGCGGATTGTGACCCATGCTGGAATCTAGAAGACGCTGGGGTGATGAGCCGGCGCACGTCAAACGATAAATTTTTGTCTTACATGAGTCGCTATCAAGGCGCCCCTAGCTCACTCGACGAACTGGTGGCACGTAAAGAAGAATTCACTCGTTGTGATTTCCCATTTTTAGAAATTCAAATCGACAACCATTGTGATCTCAAATGTCTCTACTGTTGGCCTGAGTACTCTCTTCGTTGGCAAAATCATTTTACTAAAATGGGAGTTCAAAGTGTTCGGGAGCCTTCGGTAGAACTTACCAAAGAGTTTCAAAAGACTTTTTGGGAGTGGTACTCCCAGCATGCAGATCGCATCAATTCGATCAACATCATTGGCGGTGAACCGCTGGTCAGTTCTGAATTCTATCAAGTGGTCGACCGTATCTTAAGAGAGATTCCGAACGATGGTGTGCGTAGGTGGATGTCGATCTCCACGAATTTGAATGCAACCCCAGAGCGCTATTCACGTTTTTTGAATACGCTTCGAAGATTGCTTGAGAAGTTTAATGTTTCAATTGAGGCGTCCTGCGAAGCGACCGGCGCGCGAGGAGAATTTATTCGTAATGGTTTGGTTTGGGAGCGCTTCGCTAAGAATTTTGAGTCCCTTTGCCAGTTTTCTAAGTCGATTATATCAGGTGGACGAGTGCATGTGGGGTTGCATTTGACCCACAACCTTTTGAGTTTATCAGATATCAAGAATTTTATGATTTGGGCCCACCGAGTGGAGCGAGAAATAAGAGCGCCGATTCACCTTCAGGAAAACATGGTGGTGGTGCCCAAAGAATTCTCACCGCTCATGCTTACGCCAGATTTTGCTGATTTTTCCTTTTCGGCGGCGGAGTACATTCGAAAGAACCACACAGATCAAGTCGAATACACCTATGGCGCGAACTGGACAAAGTATGCTGAATTTTTAGAATCAATTGGCACAGGAATTTTGGCCGGACACCAAGATTCTGAGGCGTTGAAAAAGTTAAGTGGCTGGATTTTGAGCGAAAAGAAAAAGGGTGGAGATCTCGAGCGAGTGTTTCCGGAGTACCGTGAATTTTTCAGATCAGTTTTAGAATCAAACGCCGAAGGAGCTGCCGCATCCGCAAGTTTTGCTGGCGTTGGGGTTGGCGAAGATAAAACCTTTTCCGTTTAGGCCGCCTTCGTAATCGAGTTCCATGCCGATAAGATAAAGAAGGCTCTGGCTATCGACCACAACTTTGGCACCATGATGTTCGAAGGCTTTGTCGCCTTCTTTGAGCTCGGTGTCGAATTCCATTTTGTAACTAAATCCCGAGCATCCGCCACGCTTCACAAAGACTCTCAAAAAAGCGCGATCTTCGGCCTTGTCTTCAAGCTTTAGATTTTGAATTTTCTGGGCAGCGGTTTCAGATACGGTAATCATAAAATTTCACCTTCTCTTCAAAGACCACTATAACATTTTACCGGCGGGCTTTCCATAGGCTCGCTCACACATTTTCAATAGCTTATCTATAGCTATATCGATTTCAGCCGGTTTTGTGAAGCGTCCAAGCCCCAATCTCACTGTGGTACGGGCCAAGCTGTCCTCAAGTCCTATGGCTTTGAGCACATGACTCGCCGAGGGGTTTGCCGAATTGCAGGCCGACCCCGAGCTGTACGCCAGTCCAGAAAGAGCTAAAGCCAGATTGTCGGGGCTAAGCCCAGAAAACGAGAAACTCACGTTATTGCAAAGGCGCTCAGACTTTGAACCATTCAGTTTCACCTGGCGAAATGCCCCAGCGACCTTGCCTATAATATTGTCTCGCATATCACTTAAGCGCTTACATTCATCAGCAAACTCTTCGCGTGCGAGTTCACACGCAGAGCCCAGTCCAACAACTCCCGGTACGTTAATGGTTCCCGGGCGGCACTTTCCTTCTTGTTCGCCGCCAAATTGAATTGGCCAAACCTCAAAATCTCTGTTGGTGGGCTTTACTATAAGGGCGCCTACGCCCTTAGGGCCGTAGATTTTGTGACCAGAAAGCGAGACCAGATCAATTGGAATCCGGTTCAGATCGAGGGTCAACTTGCCAACCCCTTGCGCTCCGTCCACATGAAATACGAGCTTGGCTTGTTTGCAGATCTCAGCCAATTTATCGAGCGGTTGAATTGTGCCGATTTCATTGTTGGCGGCCATGATCGAAACCACCCGCGTGTTTGGGCGAATGGCGGCTTCGAGGTCTTCAGGGCGAACTCGTCCCTCACGGTCCACATTTAAAACCGTAACTTCGATGCCAAAGAGCCTTTGTGCGGCTTCTAAAACCTCAAGTACCGCTTTATGTTCTGTGGCTTGAGAAATGAAATGGGGCTTTTCTTTTTGAAAAAACTGAGCCAATCCGAGCAGGGCCAAATTGTT
>JBGSQJ010000111.1:0-2192 GCA_041738165.1 Bdellovibrionales bacterium | reverse complement strand
ACGCATTTTAGGAATGGTCGACGGCGCCGTGTTGCTCGTTGATGCGGCCGAAGGCCCGCTGCCTCAGACACGCTTCGTCTTGCAAAAGGCACTCGAGCGAAACCACCGCATTATTTTATGCGTGAACAAGGTTGATCGGCCCGAGTGCAGCGATGGACTGCGCACTGCTGAGGTTGTGAATCAAACATTTGATCTATTTATCGATTTGGGGGCTTCAGAAGAGCAGGCCGAATTTCCAATTGTGTATGCCTGCGCACGCGAAGGATGGTGCACCACCGATCCGGCCGAAGTACCTAAACTGATATCTGGCGAAATCAAGGGCTCGTTGCAACCTCTGTTTGATTTGGTAGTTGAAAACGTGGCGCCGCCTGAAGTCTCTAATTCACCTGATTTTCAGCTGATGGTGGCCAATATCGGATGGTCTGATTTTGTCGGCAGGTTGGCCGTTGGCCGAATCGTTTCTGGTTCATTGAAAGTGGGGCAAAAAGCCTACCGCCTTGGCGTCAATGAAAAGGGCCAAGAGATTTCTCAGAGTTTCAACGTGACCAAGCTTTTTAGATTCGCAGGGCTTTCGCAAACCGAAGTCACGAGCCTCAATGCCGGAGACATTGGCGTAATCGCAGGCTCAGAGGATTTTGACATCGGCGATACCATTGGCGGCGAAGAGACCACAAAAAGACTCCCTCGAATCGAAGTCAACAAGCCCACACTGGCGATGATTTTTTCGGTCAACACCTCGCCTTTTTCAGGCCGAGACGGCGAAGCTGTGCAATCGAGAAAGCTTCGCGAACGCTTGCTTCGCGAAGTGCGCCACAATGTGGCCGTGCGATTTGAAGACACCGACCTTCCCGATCAATTTCGCATTCTCGGACGAGGCGAGCTGCAATTTGCGATTTTGATCGAGCAGATGCGCCGTGAAAACCTAGAGTTTATGGTGGGAAGGCCCGAAGTACTGATGAAAAAAGATGAGAATGGCGAAAAGACCGAGCCATTAGAGCGCGCCACCCTCGACTTACCCGAAGAGTTCGCCAGTGATGTGACCCGCATGTTTCAAGAGCGTAAAGGCCTATTGATGACCTACGAAACTGTTGGAACCCAGTCAGGCCCCGGAGGTACGCAAAACCGCGTGCGCCTTGAGTTTGAAATTCCCACTCGAGGTCTGCTTGGAATGAGAACCAAATACCTAACGGCCACCAAAGGCGAGGGTTTGTTTGCTTCGCAGCTGATTGGTTACACACCCTGGAAAGGCGAAATGCTTCACAGGCTCAACGGTGCGCTTGTGGCCGACCGAACCGGCATGGTCACCGAGTACGCCCTCTTGAATCTTGATGATCGCGGAACAATGTTTATCAAGCCGGGAATTGAGGTCTACGAGGGAATGGTGATTGGTGAATTCAACAAAGAAAACGATCTCAACGTGAACCCCACTCGTGAACGAAAACTAACCAACGTCCGGGCCTCGGGTTCAGACCACTATGTGGCGTTAAAGGGAACCCGCGATATGACACTTGAGCGCTGTATCGAATGGATAGAGCAGGACGAATGGATTGAGGCTACCCCTCAGGCAATTCGTATGCGCAAGAAGGTGCTTCGCGGCAATGAACGCAGCATTGTGCGCCGCTAAACAAACAATTATCGAAATATGCGAAATCCTTGAAAAACCTTTAAAACCGCATCGTTAAAGGATTTGTCTTGATGAGTCAGAGGCGTTTTAGTATTATTTGACTATTGTTCGGTCCGAGTCCGCCACAGAAACGAAGTGCATGGTGCCCTTTCCGTCTTTCTCAGTGGTTGTTAAGTTCGGCCAGTATGAGGAGGAATTCTAATGGGTAAAAAACTATACGTCGGCAATCTGCCCTATTCGATTGATGACGCTGCTCTTGAAAGCCAATTTGCGGCTTTTGGAACAGTCGATTCGGCGCGCGTGATCACTGATCGCGACACCGGTCGCAGCAAGGGCTTTGGTTTCGTCGAAATGGCTTCGGATGATGAAGCCAACGAGGCTATCGACAAAATGAACGGTCAGCCTATGGGCGGCCGTAACGTGACGGTCTCCGAGGCTCGCCCTCAAGCTCCCCGTGAAAATCGCGGTGGTGGCGGCGGCGGCGCTCGTCGACGCTTCTAATTAGATGCCAGGTGCCTTTTAGAAGGTGCACAGGTAAATAGTAATTTTAACCCAGCCACCCGGCTGG
>JBGSQJ010000065.1:0-2612 GCA_041738165.1 Bdellovibrionales bacterium | reverse complement strand
TGTTTCGAGGTCGGCGGCGAGCATTTGGGGTGGATTGTTTCAGGGGCTAAATTTGCGGTTGGCCACAGAATTGTCATTTTTTATGGCCGTTCCCACGTTGACTGGGGCGACCGCTCTCAAGTTCATGAAGGTTCATGCGAGCGTAACCCCAGAGCAGCTTAAATTTTTGCTTGTTGGAAATCTGGTGGCGTTTATCGTTGGTGCCTTAGCGATCAAAACCTTTATGGAGATTTTGAATCGCTACGGCCTAAAATATTTTGGTTACTATCGGATCTGTCTTGGATTGACTGTGCTGATTATCTTGGCTCAGGGATATAACCTATAAATTTAACTCCGCGATGGCACTTTGAAGGCTGAACGGGTGGTGGGTTCATCTTTGCTGTCACCACTTCACCAACAGCATGCTCAGCCGAAATATTGCCGCGATTGAGCTCTAAGTACATTTCTTGCTCTAAGTTTTGACGTGTCGCTTTTACGGATTTGTGTTCTGGCCAAAGATTTAGCGGCTCATTAGATCCACCCATTGAGAGCGGTACAAAATGATCGATTGTGTATTCGGCGCGGCATTTTTCAGGAATGCTATAGGCGTCGTAAATATGAGACTTCATGTGCCAAGATACGTCGCGCTTACATATCGCGATGCGTTCTTCGTAGCGAAACTCCATAAAATCTCGGTCTGTGTTGTCGCAGAAATCTCCTGCGGTCATATCTGGGTCGGGTTTAGTTGGAAATGCCCCGAAAGCGGCTGGCGCCAGGCCCAAAAATGAAAAGATCAAGATGATGGCTTTGGATCGCAACTGCATATTTTGTCCTCCATAACTGCGGTGTGATTTGAAAATTTTGCAGAGTAAGTGGGGAGAGGTGCAAGGATTCATGTGAGAAAAACGCAATCCAAACATTGAATGTAGTTATCCACGGCTCGTGTGGATAACTGTTCGACTCACCACAGTGCACGAATCAAAAGAATCGTTTTCATTCATTATTTTTCAGTTAAGCTGGAGCATTCGTTTTTATTTCGTTCATTCGGAGGGATTTATGAGCCTTGGTCCACTCGAGCTGGCTTTGATTTTAGGAATCGCATTGTTGCTGTTTGGCCCTTCAAGACTGCCGGGCTTGGGCAAGTCTGTGGGCGATGCCATTCGTGGATTTAAAAAGGGCATGGATGGCGAATCCGATGAAGTGGAGACTAAGCAACTGCCCGAAGTCAAAGACGATGGATTGGTGAACTTAAGTGCGAAAGAGAAAGTTCAAGATAAAGATAAGAAAAGCGAAAGGAGCTAGAGGTGCTTGAGACGTTAACTGGCGATATGAGTGTGGGGCTTCATTTTATCTTTAGGTGGCTTCATGTTTTCTTTGGAGTGATTTGGATTGGGGTTCTCTATTATTTCAATTTTATTCAGGGCTCCTTTTTAGCTGAAACCGATGCGGCAGCAAAAGCTCAAGTCACACAAAAGTTGCTGCCCCGGGCTCTGTGGTGGTTTCGTTGGGGAGCGATGTGGACCTTTGTAAGTGGCGTGGTCATGTTGGCTATTAAGAGCCATGTCGAAGCGTCCGCCGGTGGATTAGACCTTATGAACAATCCGTTTTGGATCAACATTCTAACAGGTGCGCTGATGGGAACGTTGATGTTCTTAAACGTTTGGCTCATCATTTGGCCTGCACAAAAAATAGTAATAGCTAGTGCGGTTCAAGTTGCCGGAGGCGGGCAAGCTAACCCTGAAGCTGCCAAAGTGGCTCCAAAGGCCGCATTGGCTTCGAGAACAAACACATTGTTTTCGGCTCCTATGCTGTTCTTTATGTTGGGTGCGAGCCACCTTTTGTTTCCTGTGACTGATTCATCGAATGTCATGCTCTATTGGGGGCTGATCTTGGCGTTGGTCGGGGCCATTGAGCTTAACGCTATTTTTGGAAAACCTGGCCCCATTGCGACAGTCAAAGGCGTTGTAACTTGTAGCTTTGCGCTCACGGCCATTATGGTATTGATCAATATCATATCGTTCTAATGAGATTCGTTCTTTTAATCGGTGTTCTTTGGTTCAATTCAACGGGCTGCACGAAGCGGCCCGAAAAAGTTCAAGATTTGGCAAGTGATGGCCGCGCTGTTTATCAGCGTCATTGTACGGCCTGCCATTCAATAAACCCAAAAATCGATGGAGCTTTAGGGCCTGCGATAGCAGGGGCATCACTTGAACTATTGGAGGCTCGGGTTCTGAATGGCAATTACCCGGATGGCTACGAGGCCAAACGAAAGACGGCAGTTATGCCAAAGCTGCCATTTTTAAAAGATCAAATTCCAGCGCTACATGCGTACTTGCAAAGCGTTCCTTAAATCGTCACAATTTAGATGTGAAATTTCAATTTGGAATAGATCGGCTTTTGAGTGAATCTTCGTTGATAGACAAGCTTGTCGATAAGCGTCTGGCCGTTTTGGCTCACCCGGCATCTGTCACGTCGAGTTTGGACCATTCGATTGATGCTCTTTTAAAAAACAAGACTCTTCGGGTGGTCTGTGCATTTGGTCCTCAGCATGGTCTGCGTGGTGAAAAGCAAGACAACATGATCGAGAGCGACGACTACGTAGATCCGAAAACGAAAATTCCGGTGCACAGTCT
>JBGSQJ010000051.1:0-3627 GCA_041738165.1 Bdellovibrionales bacterium | reverse complement strand
TGAGTTTTACGCAGGAAGACTCACACTTCAAGTGGTACTAAATCCGGGTCTCAGGTCGATTCTCTTAAGCCTCTAAAAGTAAACGCCGCTTAAAACTCTGCCAATTCTTGTCTCATAATGAAACGTTCGTTCAGGTTATGTCGAACTGCTAGACGATCACTCTTCCGACATAAGAATATTTACCCCTTAAATTGAGCGATTCTAAATGTGTCACCGGAGAGGTGAAACAAAGGGGTCGTTATGAAGAACTGTATAAAAATCTTAGTGGCTGGTGCGCTGAGCCTGTTGCTCGGTGCTTGCGCCAAAAAGCCAGATCTAAATGGGGGTAGTGGTGCGGCGAGCAGCGGTAGCGCCGTGCCCGGTGGAGGCACTACGCCAGTCTACACCGTGGATCCTTTAGTCAAAGTTTTCTTTGAGCAAATGTTTCAGGGCGTATTGAAGCGTCCATCAGACGCGGCTGGGATGTCCTTTTGGTCAAATAAGGTTGCGTCAGGTGAAGTTCGTTGCAGTGAAATTGCCATTTCATTTGTGAGGTCCGAAAAATCTGCCGCAGCTCGTAGCGATGCCATGCTCTACAATGATATCGATAGGGCCGTTAATTATATTCGCGACTATCTGTATATTGGTGTGCTTGGGCGTTCTGCGGATACTGCCGGGTTAGATTTTTGGCGAAATCAAATGATATCGGGTTTGAGTCTTCCCGCAGTTGAGGAGTATTTTTCGCATTCAGATGAATATATTGAGCGATGTCGTGTTGCTGGCATGCCATATTAAAATAGTTTAGTAAACTTACAAAGGGGTAAAGAATGAAAACAAATTATATAGTCACTGCAATTGTTTTAGTGATGTTTGCGACTGGGGCTTGCGCGCCGACGAAGAGCAAAACAAACGCTCAGCAATCCACTAGCCAGTCCTCAACGCAAGGTGAGGAGAGCTCAGAAGAAAATACCTATGATCCTGGATTGATCGTGGCAGACCCTGGAAACCCAGGCACTAGCCCGGGCTTAGTGAGCCCAAATGATCCCGTTCCGGTGGGTCCTATCAGTCCGGTAAAAAACCCCGGCGCTGGCCCTGATATTGTGATAGACGATCCAGTTCCGGTGGGCCCTATTGGTCCGATTGAAGGATCACCAGCTGCTACGCAGGCGTTTATTGAAAAGCTCTACTTTAAATTGCTGCATCAACCAGTCGACAAAGATGGGTTGGCGTTTTGGATGAGCAAAGCCCAAAGTGGTTCGGTAACATGTGACGCAATGGTCTTTATTTTTCTTCACCAAGGCGCCGCGCAGGTTTCTCTCAATAAGGCCATAAACGGCGATCTCGGTGCAAAAATTCAGTATATGCGGCAGTTTTTATTTTATGGCGTACTCGATCGTGCTGCCGATAGCGCTGGTCAACAGTATTGGGCGAAGCTATTGATGCACGGGTACAGTTTGGAAAAAATAATCGATCATTTTTTGGAATCAGATGAATTTTTAAAACGCTGTAGCGCCGCAGGGATCCAAATCTAAAATTCTTGAATAAGTCAGGCAGAACACTTTTTGCCTGACTTCGCTTTTTTGAGAACCGTGAGGGAGCGCTGCGCTCCCATTTTGACCTAAGAATTACTGAACGGTGATCCAAACGTTGTTTTTGCCGTAGTGTCTTACGAGCTGATTGAAGTACTCGGCGTGTTCAGGATGCTGACGAACGCAGCCATGAGAAGCGGGCCGGCCAAGGTTTTTGATTGCGGCAGTGCCATGCAAGGCATAGCCACCGTAGTAAAACACAGCAAAACCCATATTTCCCATTCTTCGGCCTTTGTATTTAAAACCGCCGCCTGGATATCTTTTAGATTCGTAGTAATCGTAAACACGTCCGTTGGGATTGAAGTCACCTCTTTTTGTGCGGTAGCCTTTGCGAGCGCTTGAAACTTTCCAAGAGGCAACAGAGCGACCATCGAGAGTCAAGTAGGCCGTTTGCTCGGCGATGCTCACATAAATCCACACTGGGCAGCCATCGCGGTAGCAGCCGCTGACATTTGTGAAGAGTTCACCATAACCCTCAATGAAGGGCGATTTGCCAGTCATCTGCTCGTAATATTCATCATATGCTTTTAAAATTTCTTCGGCTTCTGGGTCTTCGGGGTTGAATTCTTCGATTCCATCTTCATCAATAGCGGTTAAAGCTCTTTGGACAGGGATATCGCCTTTGGGTGAAACATTGGGGCCCAGTTTGAATGCCTGTATGGCGTGGGCTGAATTTAAAACAAGCATTGTGACGACCAGGGCGATAGCTTTCATGGGTTTTCCTCTTTTAAAGTGAGTGCGAACATAGAGTTAACGGAAGGCGTTATAACTGGCAAGGCCCATGATGTTCAATAGGTCATTTTTACAATTTTCCAACCAACACAAATTTCGAAAGCGAATCGAGTTGAGATGAGGCGCCTCATTTAGAGCCATTGACTAAAGTGCGGTTTCAAAAATGTCGATCTGTTAGCGGTACCTTTGTGACCCATTTTTTTGGAGAGACATTTGAACGCAGTACGTTTGTGGATAGGGATAGTGGGGGCTCTTTTGGTCTTAGCGGGCTGTGATCGCGGCGCTAAGAAAGACTCGTCTTCTATTGTGATTCAGGCTCCAAACGCAGGCAATCCTTATACAAAAACGGGCGGCGTAGGGGCTCTTGCGGCCATGCCGACAGATCGAAAAGTCTGCTACGGGGTCAATGTCACAGCTCCCGATATTGCGGTCACAGCGCCGAATGAATGCAGTTTTAGAGCGGGCCTGTTGGCAGGCTTTGTTGAACCCGGAGCCACCGTAGAGCTAAGTGTTCCAAAGGGCTCTGGCCGCAAGGTCGAGCTCTATGCGTTTCTTCAAGCTGTTGGTGAAAATCTGCCTTGTCCCGTTTTGGGACCTACACTTCCTGCAGATAAATTGGTGTCGACCTATTTGGTCGGAGTGGCTGAGGGCATTAATCTTCAAGGCGATCAGGTTTCGGTGAGTATTCACGCAAGCTTCCCAGGTCTAAGCCAAAACATTGCGCAAACTTTGACGTTTCCCTCGTCGTGTACAGCGGGTGCGGCTCCAAGTGCTGCGCATAGATCTTATTTTGTGAGCGCCGCCACCGGCACAGCCACAGGCACGGGCTTAAAATTAAAGTACCGCGCTGGGGGATTTCCGGGACATCAGGTTTTATCGGGATCTGGAATTAAACTTATTGTGAAGTGATTAAGATCAAAAAGGAGCTAAAAAGTGGGACGTCTATACAAATCAATTTTGACCGTAGGTTTTGTGGGAATATTTCTCGCAAAGACGGCGCAGGCTCAAACGGGCGCGCTCGCTGCGGGCTTTAATTTTGATGGCGTGTTATTAGATTCATCAGATGTTCCGCTATCGGGTGCTCAATCTCTTAATTTTAAGATCTATGATCCTGCGGGCACCTGTTTGCTCTTTGAAGAGAATCATACGGGAGTCACGCTTGCAGCAGATGGCTCATTTAGCGTAAAGGTCGGGGCGGAGAGATTCGAACTCACGACCCCCTGTTCCCAAAACAGGTGCGCTACCAGACTGCGCTACGCCCCGGACCTTGCGTTCCCTTAGCGAGGATTCTGCGGATTGAAAAGCCCTAACACCCCCAGGCGGCGCT
>JBGSQJ010000047.1:0-2804 GCA_041738165.1 Bdellovibrionales bacterium | reverse complement strand
TGGTGAGTGTGCGTTCGGGGGCCAGAGTGAGTATGCCTGGAATGATGGACACGGTTTTGAATCTCGGCCTCAACGATGAAACTGTAGTTGGCCTTGGTCAGCTGGATAAGCTCGAGCGCTTTGCCTGGGACTCTTATCGGCGCTTTCTCACCATGTATTCAAACGTGGTTATGGGGATGAACGTTTCACTCCTTGAAATCGAACTCGAAGACCTCAAGGCGGCTAAGGGTTATGAACTCGACACCGAGCTCAGCACGGCCGATCTCAAAGCCCTTACAGAAAAATACAAAAAACAAATTCAACTCTCGACGGGTAAGTCGTTTCCGACCGATGCCTATGAACAACTTTGGGGTTCTATTTCGGCGGTTTTTCGCAGCTGGAATTCGCCAAGAGCATTGACGTACAGAGAGCTCAATAGCTATCCCAACGACTGGGGAACCGCAGTCAATGTGCAAGCCATGGTTTTTGGCAATCGGGGCGACGATTGTGCGACGGGGGTGGCGTTCACCAGAAACCCATCGACAGGTGAGAAGAAATTCTTTGGTGAATTTTTAGTCAATGCTCAAGGTGAAGACGTTGTGGCGGGTTTAAGAACTCCACACGCCGTTTCGAAAGAGGACTCTAAGGGCAATGGCGGCTCACTTGAAGAGCTGATGCCGAGCGCCTATGCCGAGTTAGTGTCGATCTATCAGAAACTCGAAAAGCATTACCGAGACATGCAAGATATCGAGTTCACGATTGAGTCGGGAAAACTTTGGATGCTGCAAACTCGAAACGGCAAGCGAACGGCTAAAGCGGCACTCAGAATCGCTTGCGAAATGATCGATGAAAAGTTGATCAGTGAAACCGAAGCCTTGATGCGAATTTCGGCACAAAGCTTAGATCAACTTCTTCACCCAACGCTCGATACAAACAGTGAAAAGACCATTTTGACTAAAGGATTGCCTGCCAGTCCGGGCGGGGCCACGGGCGGAATTGTTTTTTCGAGTGAAGATGCCGTGAAGGCTAATGAGAGTGGGCAAAAATCCATTTTAGTTCGAATTGAAACAAGCCCCGAAGATATTGAGGGCATGATCAAGGCTAACGGTGTGCTCACCACTCGTGGGGGGATGACCTCGCACGCGGCGGTCGTTGCTCGGGGAATGGGCAAGTGCTGCGTGGCTGGGGCCGGCGACATTGATATCGACTACAATAAGCGGGAACTCCGAGTGAAAGGTTATTTGCTCAAACAAGGCGACACAATCACGCTGGATGGTTCAACCGGCGAAGTTTACCTTGGTGAAGTGAAGACCATCGAACCTGAGCTCGATGAGTATTTTCATCGCATCATGAAAGTTGCAGACTCCACCAGAAGACTATCGGTTCGCACAAATGCCGACACGCCTCAAGATGCCGAAGCGGCCAGACGCTTTGGTGCCGAAGGAATTGGCCTTTGCCGAACCGAGCATATGTTTTTCGGAGCCGACCGAATCGATGTAATGCGTAGGATGATTCTGGCTGAAAACAGAGAAGAGCGCTTGGCCGCGCTAAGCGATCTTTTGCCCATGCAGCGTTCTGATTTTGCTGGTTTGTTTCAGGCGATGAAGGGCTTGCCGGTCACAATTCGGCTGCTCGATCCGCCTCTTCATGAATTTTTGCCTCACACAGATGATGAGTGTGAAGAGCTGGCGAAGCGAATCGAAGTGCCCCTTGAAAAGTTGAAGCTGAAAGTGCGCAGTCTTCATGAGTTCAATCCTATGCTCGGCCATCGCGGTTGCCGGCTCGGCATCACTTATCCAGAAGTCTACCGCATGCAAGTTCGAGCGATTGCTGAGGCCGCAGTGGCCGTGAACAAAGAAGGCCTTGCCGTTGAACCAGAGATCATGGTTCCGCTTGTCGCCACGGCTGGAGAGATTCAAATTTTGAGAGAACACATTTTGAGTGAAGTTCGTGAGGTCGAGTCTGAACTCAAAGTGAAAATCAAATGCACCATTGGCACGATGATCGAGCTTCCTCGGGCCGCCTTGAAAGCCGCAGATATTGCGGAGCATGCCGATTTTTTTAGTTTTGGAACCAACGATTTGACTCAAACCGTACTCGGGCTTTCACGCGATGATTCTGGTCGATTTTTGGGCACCTATGTGAGTCAGGGAATTTTTGCGCAAGATCCATTTCAATCTCTCGATCAAGCTGGTGTGGGCGAACTCGTAGCTATGGCTGTTAAAAGTGCGAAGTCGGTTAAGCCCAGTATGAAACTTGGAGTTTGCGGCGAGCATGGCGGAGACCCCGACAGCATAAAGTTTTTCGACTCAATAGGGCTCAACTATGTGAGTTGTTCTCCTTACCGAGTACCCATTGCGAGATTGGCCGCAGCTCAAGCGAAAATACAAAACGCTGAAAAGATGAGCACTTAATACATCGCGTTAATATAAGCAGTTGGCAAAATGACAGGGTGACGGTTGAATTAGGACCAAAGGCTCGCTTGATTGCTGAGTCCAACTTGAGGGTAAAGAAAAATTGAGAATTAAGAAACTCGAGATTGTTGGCTTCAAATCGTTCAAAGACCGCACGGTGATTCACTTCGACCAAGGAATCACAGGCGTTGTGGGTCCTAACGGCTGCGGTAAGTCCAATATTGTGGATGCTCTTCAGTGGGTTATGGGCGAAATGTCGGCCAAGCATCTGCGCGGCTCTAGCATGTCTGATGTCATATTTGCAGGGGCTGAGGGCTATTCTCCGATGGGGATGGCTGAGGTCTCTTTGACCCTAGAAAACGACGGCGGTCCGTTCCCGGCTAAATATCTTAAACATTCTGAAGTGATGGT
>JBGSQJ010000044.1:0-8449 GCA_041738165.1 Bdellovibrionales bacterium | reverse complement strand
GGTTCACCCGGTAACGCTAAAACCGAGATCGTGACGTACCTTTTATCTAATATCAAAGATGAGGACGGCAAACCCTCATTTTTCACCGATCAAATGACTTTTGAGACCACTCTTTCAGACACGCACGGTTCGATCAATTTTAAAAAGCTCATGGACACAGGCCGCATGGAGCGCTTTTTAGACGAGGGCATTTATGGCAATTTGTTTTCGCTCTTAGACGAACAGCTCGATCTGCGGGCCAATGCTTACCGAAACGTGCTCACCGCCTTGTCGACGGGGAAGTATCGCGGGCAACAGGGCAAGTCTTGGCTGATCGTTGGAGCATCGAACAAAACCCTGCCCGAAGCCTATGCGCGATTTGATTTATTCGATGATTCTGCACGGGCATTGGTGGATCGTTATGGTTTTGTGTTGCACGTGGGAGCCGAACTGATCGGTGTGAAGAACAACAGACGTGTGATTCAAAATGGAGTGCGGGTGATCCCGCCTCCACCAGATTTAAATATCAACGACTTAAAATCGCTGAACGCACTGATGGCTCACGTGGAGCTTCCCAACCATGTCGCCGATATGCTGTCTTTTATTGATTTTCAGATGAAACCCATCATGGAGAACAAAGAGTCGCGCAGTCTGGATATTTATCTCGAGGCGCTTCGCAAAGGTCAGCGCTTGCCAGTGCCGCCGTGGAAGTCGACTAAATTTATGTCAACTCGAACCGAAGGCCGTGCGGGAACTGTGCTCAAAGCCATGGTGGTAATGGATTGGGTACGCAGCGGTGGCCACCGGTCGCTAACCGCAACAATAGATGATATGAGCGAGCTGGTCTCATTCTATTCGCTTGGTGGTCCAGAAGATGAAGATCTGACCTATTTATTGGCGCGCACCACCCGGGAGCATGAGAAAGATCAGATCAATACCATCAGGTTTGAGCGCGAAGTCGTACGCCACCTATTGACTGACCCTGACAAAGGGGCGCAGGCGAGATTCAATCAAACAATCAGCTCGCTAACACCTATTCAAGATTTGATGGCGAGCGCCGCTAACTCACGAGTCCTTACCCCCAAAAAGAAAGCCGAGATCGAAGATTCACTTAAGGCCGAGTTTGTACGGGCCTATGCGGCTCACAAAATTTTAGAGGGCGGCAACCGCGTGCAATTGAGCCCTGAGCTGATTGCTCAGGCCTCGATTCTGGAGCTGGCAATTGACGCTAGCCGTGCGCTATTTCGTGATCCTGATGAGTGGCGAGCCAAGGTGTCAGAGTGGGTGCAAAGTGTTGAGGATCCAGAGCACATCGTGGGAGCCGCCGTTCGGGCTCGCGAAGTAAAGGCCGATGACTTTCGAATTCATGGAAAAGCATTTACGCAGTCAGTTGGAGATATGCGAGGAGACTGGCAGTTGGCTGGCAAGGATACTTTTTATCTGCAAAAGTCGGGTGCCCTAAGGGTCGTCACTTCGGATTGGGCCGCTTTCACTGGTTTTAGTGATAGCGTGACAATCCCCTTTATCGACAAATTCTTGTGGCTAGGCTCGGGATCGAAACCAACCTGGTTTTCGTATGTTCCATCCAACGGGACATGGTCGAATGCGCAGGTTCCCAATACGATTCCCGTAAATTCGAGAGATCCCTTTCTTCACTTTGTGAATTCAGATTCTGGAGAAATTCACTTCATACCGAAAACCAATAGCCCCAGCCATTTAAGCGGCTACGCCATTAAGGGGAGCAATATAAATGCTGTGCAGTATTCAAGAGACGCCCATTTTGAAATTCAATCTGGTGCGACGTATTCATGGCAAACATCTAATGGAAAAATGCTCGCGGTTAATTTGTCGGCAGGTAAGGTTTACGAGCTAAATGCAAACACAGTTAGCATGTGGACCACACCCGATTTGCCGCGGCGATCTGAGCACAGATTTGCGGGTCATGAAGGCGACAGGATTTATTTCACTGATCGTGACAGCCAGAATACATATCTAAATTGGTTCGATTTAGCGAACTCTGGCCAGGTGAGTTCCCGATTGATTGGTTCAGCCCAGGCCGGTCATTTGTATTGGGCTAGTCCCACTGTTCCCGGGGGCTTGTGGATTTATGATTCTACGCGTGGATTGGTGTTGAATCGTATGGGGCAAGAGTCCATCGTGATCGCAAAAAATGTAATTGAAGAAGTTCGGCGAGCCGGTGAGGTTGCGCAAATTTTTGAGACGAGCAGCGGCGATCTTCTTTTGCTTGTTGGGGATACAAATTCGGTTCAGACGTTTAAAATCCCCCGATCTGCGTGGAGAGAGAATTGAGAATTATTTTTGAATTGGGGTTCGTCGCTCTAAGCGCGTGGGCTTGGGCGGCGCCTTTAGATAAATCTGCAACTGAGCATTGTGAGCGGCTTCTCGCGGAATTGCGCTCGCAAGACGCACTAGCGCTCGATACTCCGACTTTGCGGCGCGGATTTAATGATTTTTGGCGCGCCGTTTTACGGGAGAATGAAATTCAACGGCTGTTGAATGATGCCGAGATGCAAATATTAAATAAAAAGCCCCTTGAAGATGTTGAACGATCTATAGCTCAGGTTCGCGAAATTATTGGCGACCGAGTCATTGAGGCTCAGGCGATGAAGCAAGGTCCACTAGCCAATGAAGTGCCTAGAATGCTCGAAGTGCAGCGCGTGTTGCTTCGGCAAGCTGATGAACTTCAGATTCTGGCGCGTGAGCACTTGCGCAAAGAACCTCCTCCACAAGAAGAACAACAGGGCGGCCAAGACGGCGAGCAAGAAAACGGCGACCAAGACGGCGAGCCTTCTGATCAAAGGCCAGCAAGCGATCAAAAATCTGATCAGCAAGGTGGAAAGACAAACGACAAAGAGAGTCGCCAGGAGAACGGCCAAGGTACGCCTCAGCAAGACGGCGAGCCTTCTGATCAACGGCAAGCAAGCAATCAAAAATCTGATCAACAAGGTGGAAAGACAAACGACAAAGAGAGTCGCCAGGAGAACGGACAGGAAACGCCAAAGCAAAACGAAGCACGGTCCGACAGGCAGAGCGAGCAAGAAAACGGCGACCAAGATGGCGACCAAAACGGCGAACCGTCAGATCAAAAAGATAAAAACGATAAAAACGATAAAAACGACCAACAAGGTGGCAAGGATCAACAACGGCAGGCAAGCGATCAAAAATCTGATCAGCAAGGTAACCAAAAGAGTCGCAAAGAGAGCCGCCAACAGAACGGGCAAAGCAAAGGCCAACCACAAAGAGGCCAGAAAGACGGCGGTCAATCTGATCAGCAAGGAAACCAGAGTCATCGCAACGAGAGTCGTGAACAATCGGGCCGACAGAGCGACCCAAGTGAAGGCGAGCAAAACTCTCAAGGCCGTGAGGGAATCGCTCGCGGCAAGGATCGATCGGAATACGAAGGCGAAATCCCCCACACTCGCGAGATTTCGACCGATGGATTTGATGATTGGAAAATGAAAAATGACGGCGATGGGGAGGGTGGTTATTCGCCCTGGGGAATGGGCAAAAAGGGTTTTGGCGAGTCGTTAAGTGATGGGTTTCGCAAACGCTGGGGTTCTCGAAAGTATCATCTAGGTGACGACACTTTAGAGAATAAAGAGGAGCGCGCCAAAAACAGACTCGAGGCTAAGCGTGGCCGAGAAAATCTAGAGCGTTTGCTCGGTAAATTTTTCGGAACCAAGAGCGACTTTGGCGGTTTTGGTAATTGGCGATCGGTGAAATTTGATTCTGCCGAAACCCTTCGTTTAGTAGGGGCGTTTGTTGAGCATCAGTGGGTTCAGACCTTGCGACGCTACGACAGCCTTGGCTCGGTACAGGCAGGGCTTTTGAATTTTCGAGATCTGGTCAAACGCCTGTCCACGGAGTACTCAGGCACCACCATCTTGCCTGATTTCCAAATTCGCGCGGGCAAACTTTATGATGAACTCGTGAACCTTAAAGGGGATTACCGGTCTTTGCCCGATATCTCTGGTCAGGCTCTGAATTTCGCATCCAACCCCAAAGAGGCGGCCGCGAACTTAGCTTCACTAAGAAAAATTCTCACCGAGCTGAGAGCCATAGGGCAGCTCTCGCCAGAAGAGTCCACCGCGCTCGATGCTCTCAACAAAATCCTCACTGAGCCCACCAAAGAGATCTCGGATCAAGATTTGGCTTCTGCTTTCGTTAGGTCGCTCACTGGCCCTCTCTCACTGACTTCACTTCAAAAAAAGTTTCCAGGTTCAGGAGCCGACAGGATCGACTATGGCGGCCTGGCAAAGGCAATGCGAAACGGTCAAGTCGACACCTATCTGTATTTAAGCCGCTTGAGTGCTTTTTTAGATTTTTTTAAGCTGAGGTCAATGATTCCGCGCCATTTGGACCGACCAGATGGAATGCGTTTGCCAATAGAGAACAAGCCTTTCGATCTCGAAGCTCCGCTCGATCTCAATAGCTTTCAAAGTTTTTACGTGAATGGTCCGCCTAATTTGATCGTCGAGAGGTTTTTGGCGGGCGATATCTTAGAGATGACCTATCGTCAAGATCGGCAAACCACCGGTGTGACTAAGGAGCGTGAGAAAGTCGTAGATTTTGCGCTCTTTGACGTGAGTAGTTCGATGAAGGACGACTCAATTCGAAGTCAGATTCAAGCCTCTCTAATGGGCGCTCAAGCCGATTTGGCGCAGCTCGAAGAAGCATCGGGCTTAGCTGACCACATTTTGTACGCGATGCCGTTTGGCACGAACCCTGGCGTCGCGGTTCGCTATGAGGGGTCCGCTTCATTTCAAGGATTTTTTGAGCAGAATCTGGCGAATCCACCGATCGGTTCTAGCGGAACCAACTTTACCGCGGCCCTAAATCGAATGTTGGGTGTAATTGGCGAAGAAGCCGCGAAAGATCCGAGCCTCAAGCGCGCCAATCTTCTTATGATCACCGACGGCGAAGACACCAGTTTTAAGTTCGAGTATCTTCAAGATGCCGCAGATGAAGTTCGAAAGAAAATTCCTGAAATCGAACTCTCACTCGCCGTGGTAGCCATTGACTCCGGTAACAGTCAAATGGCCGAGGCCCTAAAAGATGGTGAAGTTCTAAAGGTATTTGATCGTTTTCAATATCGGCATATCACCGAGGCTGAAATCAAGCAGCTCTTCACGCGCGAGGCGATACTCAAGCATTTTGAGCACCTCGGCGGTCTGCTAGGGTCTATTTCAGAAGTCAACTTGTCCGTGTTTCTGCAGCTGCACTCAGCGCTTGGCCATTTGGAAGTCAACCGCATCAGCACCTTTAACTGGGATCATCTTGAAACCGAGCGAGCTTTGAATGCTTACCAGCCTAAAGAACAAAAATCTGAGTTGGACCGCGTGTTCGAGATTTTGTTTTGGAGCGAGCTCCCCCCCGAAATGCCCGTGGCTGACCAAAAAGTGGAGCGCTTGAATTTGCTCTCTACTTTGCTGCAGATTCTGGGCAAAGAAAAAGGTCTGCCGCCCGAAGAAATGTGGGGCAACATCGGGGCTGGTATGCACGAGCGCATAAAAACTTGGGTCAATACCCCGCGGCGATTGTAAATCCAAAACTTGGTCGCCAGGTGGGCTGAGACCGAGGTGATGCAGAGAATCAATCCTAACCATAGCAAGACCGGTGTATTTCAACACTCGCGCCCACCAACCAACTAGACCTCACTCGAATAGCTCGCAAAACGAACTTGAAAATTATTGACTGCATATAGGGTCGGTACAAACATGAACTATCGAGTGGTTTTTAATTCAAGGGGGCAAGATCATGAAATATTCAATGTTGAGGTCGAAAGGGTTTAAATTTTACTCGGCGGCCTTAGTTGTTCTGGCCGGAGGATTTGCCCTTTATTCAAGTTCTATACTTTCTTTCGAGTCGAGCCGGTTTGGTTTTGCTGCCCGCCAAAACTCTTCTTCAAACGGTGTCAAACTTTATTGGCTGACTGCCGATGGGCTTCGAGCTGATAAAGATTTGTTCGACATGTACAAATGGGCCCAAGAAGGAAAGCTTCCCAATATTAAAAAATTGATGGACCGAGGGACCTTTGGTTATTCCATACCGCAATTTCCAACCCTGACTTCGAATAACATTGCCACTCTTCATACGGGAGCTACCGCAAGAGTGCACGGCATTGTTGAAGGGTCTATTCGCGAAGAGGGGCACCCTCTTGTGCAGCCCGTGATCAACGGATTTAGTTCAGCTTCAAAAAAGGTGGCGCCCTCATGGGCTATTTTAGAGGCCGCCGGAAAGAACGCTGTTGTCTTGTCGGTGCCAGGGTCGACTCCTCCCGAACTCTCAGAAGGAGTCACGATTCGAGGACGTTGGGGCAATTGGGGTGCCGACGCTCCGGCCGTGATATTTGAGCCTAAATCCAACTACAATATGCGCAAAGACACTATCGAAGATTTTTACTTCAGCACTTTGGATAAAAAGTTAACACGCTTTGTTGAGACGTCTGCTGCCTCGGGTTGGAATGTCTCGGCGCCGTCTTTTTCAAATCCGATTCAAGCCGATTTTGAAGCGCATGGCAGTAAACTTCATGCCTATATTTACGATTCGACAGATGATCGCCAGACAAGCTACGACAGTGTGCAATTGGCCACCGATAAGCACACCATTTTAGCTCAACTCAAAGAGGGTCAGTGGAGCGAGTGGTTCCCGATCCTGCTTTCTTACGACGGGCATGCTGTGAACTCGCTTGCAAAAGTGCGGGTAATTAAAATTTGGCCCGATGGTCGATTTAGAATCAGAGTTTTGTATGATGCACTTAACAGCTACTTAGCGGAGCCTTCGTCTGTTGCCGGTGAACTCACTCGGCAAGTGGGCCCCATGGTGGATTTTTTAGACAATTGCCTTTGTTTGGGTATGGCTCCACAGTTGATCGTTGAACCCGAAGACAAACAGGTGGCCCTAGAAGAGGCCCGGATGTCATGGGAATGGCACAAAAAGGCCGCCGGTTATATCATTGAAAAATGGAAGCCCGATGCACTGATTCAGGATTTTTATACTCCGAACCAAATGTTGGTATCGAGGTGGTGGCTGGGCGACGTTGATCCCCATCGTGAGGGATATGACCCTGTTAAAGCTAAACGCAGCTGGCAGGACCTCTTAGAGATGTATCAAGGAGTGGACAGTATCATTGGAGAAGTTCTTGATAAAGCCGACGAGAACACGCTCATCGTGCTTTCTGCGGAGCATGGAACCGCACCTCTTTACAGAAACGTTCGTCTCAACAACCTTTTCGCAAAAAAGGGCTGGCTGAAGTTCTCGATAGACAAGCACACGCATAAGGCGACTATAGATTGGAAAAACTCAAAGGTCGTGTACCTCAAAATGGCTCATATCTACATCAACCCAGATGGTCTTGATGGTGACTTTAAACGAACAAGTGGCTCGGCCTACGAAGCGCTTAGGAAAGAAGTCGTCAAAGAGCTTGAGAAGCTTCAAGACTCGAATGGAACTCATCCTGTTCGGCGTATTGTCAGATGGGAAGATGCAGACAAAGCGTTCAATATGCCATCTCATCGCATTGGGGATTTGGTGCTTGAAGCCACCACTGGTTATCGCCTGTGGGAAGAGATGACTGATAACCGTGAGCTATTCACAACGCCTCGAGCGACTGGCTACAAAGAAGGCGTTAATCCATCCGATCCGTCTGTACAAACGCCATTTATCATCGCAGGACCTGGTGTAAAGCAAGGCCTCGCGTTGTCTAAACCGATTCAACATATTGACCAATTGCCGACCATATTGAGTTTGATGAATGTGCCTGTGCCTCAATATGTCGAAGGGCAAGTCGTCAAAGAGTTGATGCGATAAAGGCTTGTCGATTCTTTTAATGGCTAGAAGTTTAACCATAGGTCCCGAATAAGATCGAAGCGTGATTTCGGGATCCAGGTCACTCGGTATATTGGGTACGGCTGGCCTAGTTTGTTTTTGTGAGAGTGCCATTCCCACAGAATTCGTCCGTTATAATCGATTTCAAAGGCCTCACCTGATTCAGAGTTGGTCACCAAAAAGTGTCGGTTGGGTAGGCTTTGCAGCGAACCCCAAAGACTCGTATAAAAGCGCTCTTTGGGTTCAAGGGCAATTGTGTGTAGAGTTTTTAACTGGATGGGATCGAAAACCCGCACGGCCGAGTATTTGCCGTCGGGGTTTGATTCGGATGGGCCAGTGGCCTGCTCATTCGCCAGTAGGATCAGTTGGCCATCTTCATTCATTCTTACAGAGTGCGCGCTTAGCCATTCATCGGGTATGTAGTGCCAGACAATTTCTCTTGTGTCTTGATCAAGAATAAAAATGATTCGGTGCTGAGAGCAGTTGACCAAAATATTCCCAGATCGAAACGCAGAATTCTGTTTCTCCAATGTATTGGCGGGTAGCGGTTGAACGCTGTTTATATGAGTGTATTGAAAAAAATCTGAATCAAAAAACCTAGCAATGGGACGCCGGATCAGCG
>JBGSQJ010000037.1:0-11757 GCA_041738165.1 Bdellovibrionales bacterium | reverse complement strand
GTGTAGCGATTGTTGCCGTCTTTGATAACGCCAATGAATTGAAATGCGGCCACTTGATTCAGTTTGAGTTGATGAAGCATCATTCCCAAAATATATTTGAGTTGCATGCGTCTGTCGCGGTAGCGAGGGGAATAGCTAAGTTGAAAGAGCATTTTGGAAGCGTCTGCATATTGGCCGGTTTTGGCCATCTTCAAAGCGGTGGCCAATTCTGCACTCGAGCCAGTGACAGCCAAGACTTGGCTCTGTCTTGGCTTCGCGACTCTTTTTGCGCGCTTACGTTCGGCTGCGCTGAGTGGCAAGAGAACAACAGCAATGAGCACCGTCGCTAGCTTCTTCATCGGTAGGTCGCCTCTGGAAAGTAGAAACTCATGCCTAGGCCTAAAAAGAGATCACTTTGGCTAAGTGTTTCTTTTGACCCGCTGTCGCGAGTTGCAGTTGCCGAATAGGTGTTCCAAATAAAATCCCACCTGAATGCCATCGACTTTGACCATGCAAAAACCTGACTGGTTCCCAAATGCAAAGTAGGGGCATGCTCATTTTCAGACGTCATCGTCATACCCCCACCGATATTGAAGTTGATATCAAAGGGAACGATGGTTTTATTGAGCCAAGTGATTTTTCCATAAATAGGATTCCATTTGAAGGCCACTCCATAGAACCCATTTGATGTGATCACGTTGTCGGTCGAAATGAGGCGGTTTTTTTCTAGGTCGTCTGTGACCTGTCTGCTCGCCGTGGTGGCGACACTGAGTAGGCCTTCGATGGCGTAGCGCTCTCTAATGTAGTAGGCAATTCGAGCGCTCACTCCAAAGGCATTGAAAAACGGGTTGTTCAGATTGTTAAAGACGCCGCCAGAGAGTTCAAAACGGCCCGTCTTAGGTAAAAATCGTCGCTGAATAACGGCCACATCCGAGAATGGAGCCAGATTCGCCAGATCAGAGAGCGTTTTGACGTTGGTTTTGGGCGCCCGCGGCTCCCTCGATACTTCTTTTACATTGGAATCTTCTGAGTCTTCACTTTTGTCATACAAAGATTCGATCTCTTGGTCGACCGAAGAACTGCTCTGGGCATGCGACACCGGAAATTGCGTAAATAAAAATGTTACAAGCGCCAGTCTCAATATCAAAGTTGTCACCTCAAGTCGTCATCTAGCATTGTCTATATATAGGATACAGAAGGCATTTTTTAAATTGAACTGCTTGGAGTGCAATCTAGACCCTGCACTTTAGGCGAGGACGTCTAGAGAACGAAGATTCCCGTCAGCCCCAGCTGCGTGTTGTAAAAAATCCGGTCATCAAAGCTTGATGCCGAAGGACTGTCTGTGGGCTTAAGGCTTTGAGTGGTGGCGTTTGGCCCTTGAAAAATGAGCCACCGCAAGTCGAACCTTAAACCAAAATTTCGAGTAAAAAATAGGTTTTGCCCCACTCCCAGATTCAGACCTACGGTGCTGAGCTCACCCATATTGATGTAACCCAGACCACCGATTCCAAAGAGGTTGAGATTCATGACTCCACGTTTGGTGACCGATATTTTTCCGTAATAGGCGATGAACTGATAATTAGCAAAGAGTCCCCACTCCGGGTGAGGAGCCTTGGAAGCATCGAACTTATCAAAATATGGATCTGTTCCTCCGGCCGCCAATTGCTCACCATAGCTCGAAAGTCCATCCATCCAAAACAACCCTTGGATGTTCAGAGCGTTCACTTCGTCAAAGTTGTATGTCCCCTGAAGCGAGAACATGAGATCATTGTAGTATGGTTCATTGATCTCCATTCCTATGCCCAGCCCTAGTTCTGTACGCTTGGCCGTGACCACGGATCGATTCAATACCGCTTGACGCTTTTCAAATACGGGAAGCACGGATTCGCGAGCCAACTCTTCTTCGGGAACCTCGATGTCTTCAGCTAATACAATAATTGGAAGAACGACCAACGAGGCCATCACCCCAACCACTAAGCGAACGCGCCATGACTGAATGCTGAAACTATTCATTGAGAATCAGTTTAGAATCAATCATCGGCAAACGGTACGCGCCCGATTGCATTCAGGTCTTAGGTCTCAAAACTTAGAGAATCGTTATGTTACCTTACTCCGGCTTCCAACAGGTCTTGAAAGTGAATCAAGCCAACGGGGGCCTGCGGATGGGTGGCCGATTTATCTATGGCGAAGAGGCGATCGATTTTGAATTGCTGCATAAGAAAGGCAGCCTTTTCGGCCAATTCATTACAATCAATCGTTTTAGGATGCTTAGACATGACATCTTTGGCCGTTTCATCAAGGGGCTGAGCACTTTTCTCGAGCCTGCGGCGAATGTCACCGTCCGTAACCACACCGATCAAAATCCCCTGAGAATCCACTACACCTGCCACACCCCGAACATCCTTGGACGTCATCAGTGCAATCACGGTTCGCATTCCATCTTCAGGTTTGACCAATGGCATCGATTCCCCAGAGTGCATCACATCCTTCACCCTCAGCGTGAGTTTTCTGCCCAAGCTGCCTGATGGGTGAAATTCAGCAAAATCCTCTTTTTTAAATCCCCGCCGCTTGAGCACGGCCATACACATGGCATCCGCGAGCGCAAGTGTCGCCGTCGAACTCGAAGTAGGAGCAAGACCAAGCGGGCAGGCCTCTTCTTTGACGGTCACATCTAGCACCACTTGCGCCGCTCGCCCAATGGAAGAGTCGGCACGCGCGGTGAACGCAATCATCGGAACATTTCGTCTGGCCAAGAAATTCAATAGGTGGGAAATCTCAACCGATTCGCCGCCATAACTAAACGCGATGACCAGGTCAGACTGACTCACCACTCCCATGTCGCCATGAGAACTTTCAGCTGGATGCAAAAACAGCGCGGGGGTACCGGTAGAGCTCAACGTGCTCGCCGTTTTTCGCGCGATCTGACCCGACTTTCCCATGCCGGTGACGATCACTTTTCCTTGGCAATCCAAAACAAGTTGAACCGCAGTTTCAAACTTGGCATCGAGCCGTTCGGCAAGCTCTAAAATACTTCGCGCCTCAATTTCAAGAACTCGGCGGCCTTCAGTGATGCTGCTGTTTGACATTTAAACTCTCTCCTAAACCCATGACCGCTGGGCGCGAGTCTGACGACGCCTAGATGAACTCTTGGCCGCAGACACCTTGGGCTGGGCGGCCCGTCTGGCTTGCACACTGGCTTCTACAAAGGCTCGAAAAAGTGGATGAGGTTCAAGCGGCCTTGATTTGAACTCAGGGTGAAACTGCACACCAATAAACCACGGGTGCTCAGTGATCTCGACAATTTCAACCAGGTCTCGCTCTTCACATATTCCAGCTAAGGTCAGCCCCTTTTTTTCGAACAGGGCGCGGTACTTATTGTTAAACTCATATCGGTGCCGATGACGCTCGAATACGAGGTCCTCGCCATAGACCTCATATGTTCGCGTTTTCTTAGCGATGTGGCAGGGGTAAGAGCCAAGTCTCATCGTGCCGCCTAAATCGCGAACATTCTTTTGGTCCTCCATAAGATCAATGACCAAGTTGCGCACCCCTTTGGTTGATCCAACAAACTCCCGGCTTGTGGCGTCTTTAATGCCGCAGACATGGCGGGCAAATTCAATGGCTGCCATTTGCATTCCAAAACAGATTCCAAAAAATGGAATTAAATTTTCTCGAACATGTCGAATTGCCGCAATTTTTCCTGCCGCCCCCCGTTCACCAAAACCACCGGGAACCAAAATTCCATCGACACCCTTTAAAGCCTGGGCAACGTTTTTCTCATTCAAAGTTTCTGAATCAATATAAACTACATTCACTTTGGCTTTGTTCGCGATGCCCCCATGCACAATGGCCTCATGAAGGGATTTGTAGCTCTCTTTCAAATCGACATATTTTCCGACGATTCCAATTGATACCTCACGCTCTGGCGACTTCAGGGTTTGGACCATTCGTTCCCAACCCTTCATATCAAGCTTTTCGGTTTCAATCCCAAGACGCTTCACAACTTTTTCGTCTAATTTTTCTGAAAGCAACACTAGAGGAACTTCATAAATAGACTGAGAGTCTGTAGCGGCAATAACGTTCTCGGGTCGAACACTGCAAAACAAGCCAATTTTACTCTTGAGATCAGCGGTGATCTCGCGCTCACTTCGGCAAACCAAAAAGTCGGGTTGGATACCCACTTGCATAAGCTCTTTGACCGAGTGTTGCGTGGGTTTACTTTTTAACTCACCGGCCGCCGCAATAAAGGGAACATAAGTCACGTGAACGAAAATCGAGTTCTCAATCCCCACGTCGACCCGCATCTGCCGAATCGCTTCGATAAAAGGCAGTCCCTCAATATCCCCAACTGTTCCGCCAATTTCGACGATCGTCACTTCAGAACCCTGAGCGGCTTCAAAGATTCGACTCTTAATCTCATCTGTGATGTGCGGAATCACCTGTACAGTTCCGCCTAGGTAATCGCCTCGCCGCTCTTTGCTTATGACGTTTTCATAAACCTGGCCAGCCGTGATGGAGTTCGCCTTACGCAAAACAACGTTGGTAAATCTCTCGTAGTGCCCTAAATCCAAGTCGGTCTCGGCGCCATCGTCTGTCACATAGACTTCGCCGTGCTGAAGGGGCGACATGGTCCCAGGATCGACGTTGATATAGGGATCACACTTCATCAACGACACTTTTAGGCCTCGCGCTTCAAGCAATGTGCCTAGGCTCGCCGCCGTCAATCCCTTACCGATAGACGAAACCACTCCGCCCGTAACGAAAATGTACTTTTGAACTAAAGGTTTTGAGGTGGAGCGAGTGGCTGATTTTTTGGTGGTCTTTTTGGGGTTTCGCTTTTTCATTTTGCCTCGCGCTTTCGCAATATCGCTTCAACAGTTTCGACGTCTTCAGGCACATCCACTCCCTGCGAAATATGATCGACCTTCACAACCTTAATTCGGGCCCCTAGATACAAGGCCCTTAGCTGCTCCAGGCCTTCTGCCAATTCTAGTGGAGTCGGACGTTGCTTGCAAAATGCAGCCAAAAAAGGCCGCCGAAAAGCGTAAATGCCAATGTGCTTCATACATATCGCCTCATGATCTGAAGCGTCAAGCCGGCCATAGGGAATGGGCAGGCGGCTGAAATAAATCGCCTCTGAATTCTGGTTGAGAACAATTTTGGCGCAATTGGGGTTTTTTAGGTCTTCTTTGTCTGCCGACCTCGCCAAAGTCGACATATCAATTGAGAAATTCTGAACCAAGGGCTCCACAAGTTCATCGAGCAGATGCCCCTCGAGCAGTGGCTCATCCCCTTGAATATTGACGATGATATCGCCAGATCGATTTTTTATAGCGGCAAACACGCGGTCGCTGCCCGTGGCAAGTCCTGGGTCAGTCATGGCAACATGAGCGCCAAGTGACTTAGCCAATTCGGCAATATCATTATGGTCCGTGGCCACAATCACCTCTGAGAGAATGCGGCTTGTTTTGGCGCCTTCGATCACCCACTGAAGCAGCGGCTTGCCGTGAATCTTAACCAGGGGTTTACCCGGAAATCTCGTCGATCCAAATCTTGCAGGAATAACTCCGAGCACTTTCATTTTTTCCATTCTTCAAAGAGCATCTCTTTGATGGGATCTATTCCGGTTTTCTTAAGCATTGAGGCAGCAAAAACGGCTTTACTTTTCGAGGCCTTTTCAATTTCAACCACTTTTTTTAAAACTGCTGAGCGAGAGAGTTTGTCAGATTTACTGAGGAGCACCGCCCAGCGAATCTTATGAAGGTCGAACCAATCAGCCAGGCTTTGCTCATCTTGAGACCAAGGGCGCCGAATATCCATGATCAAAAGCACACCCTTTAGCGTCTCGCGCCCCAAAAGATAAGATTCGATCATTTGCTTCCAACTGGCGACTTCATCGCGGCTACCGGTTGCATAACCATAACCAGGCATGTCCACCACATAAAAATCTTCGCCCACACTGAAATATTGCAGCAACCTCGTCTTGCCAGGTTTTTGGCTCACCCTTGCCAGTTTCTGATTGAAGAGCACATTTAAAAAAGACGACTTTCCCGCGTTGCTGCGGCCAACGACCGCCACTTCAGGTCGGTCAGCGGCCGGCAATCCGAGGTTGTCTTTCGCGCTGGTTACAAATTGAACCTTCATTGCGCCATCATAGTCTGTCCGAGACTGAACCTCAATTTCCGATAATCCGGATTCACAAATGAAGCCCTATCCCATCTCCATTGCCGAGGATCTGGCATGATCTTTGATTTAACTGACGTCGATTCTCATTTGAAAGGTAGAAACCCCATGATCACTCAAAATATTCAGTCTGACCAAGTTGCCTTTGACCGAGGGTATTTGAGCCTCAAGCCAGGCCCTGAAATTAGCCAAATTGAAATCAACGAATTCACCACCGTGGGCCGCGACGCCGCCAACAAGGTACAACTAGACGACCCGTCGGCTTCACAGAGGCACTTTCGGATCGAAGCCAAGTCCGGAGGATTTCTGCTTCGCGATCTTAAGAGTCGCAACGGTACCTACATCAATGGCACCCGCGTGTTCGAAGCCCTACTCAGTGACGGAGATCGAATCACGGCTGGGCGAACCGATTTGGTCTTTTCACTTAAACGCCTAGCGGCTGATGAAACGCTTCATTTGACAAGCCGAAACCTCAGATTTTCTGAGCAGCTAGGACGCCTCGAAACCATAGCTCAATCCAATTTTCCGGTTCTTCTCAATGGACCGTCGGGCTCAGGCAAAGACGTCATTGCTCAGTGCCTCCATCGCCTCTCGAACCGAAGTAAAGGCCCCTACGTCAGCATCAATTGTTCGGCCTTGAGTGAATCGCTATTTGAGAGCGAACTATTTGGCCATGTAAAGGGGAGTTTCACAGGGGCAACGGGAGATCGAAAAGGTGCGTTCGAATCCGCGAGAGGCGGCACACTCTTTCTCGATGAAATTGGCGATCTTCCGATGTCGCTGCAACCCAAACTCTTGCGTGCACTAGAAAACCGCGAGATTCAAGCCGTTGGGAGCGACCGCCCTATCACGACCGATGTACGAGTGGTCGCGGCCACCCATCAAAACTTAAAAAGCCTGGTCAAATCTGGCCATTTTCGTGCGGATCTTTTTTATCGACTGTACGTCGTGCACTTTCAGGTTCCAGGATTGAATCAACGCATGGAGGACTTTGAAGACATTCTCTATAAATTTGCTAAGGAGTATCGCGTCCGTTTTAGTCACCCTGCCATTTTGGCTCTTAAGAAACACTCCTGGCCCGGCCACATTCGCGAACTTAAAAACACGGTGGCGCGATCGCGCGCCCTATTTATGAGTCGAGAGATTCAAGAATCCGATGTTCCAGCCATCGTCGACGCACTCAACACCGAGGTAACTCCCAATTCACCTGTTGGATCTGGGCCCAGTCGATCCGCCATCAAAGCCATCGAGTGTGAAATGATTAAGCAGGCCCTAGTCACAGCCAACGGCAATCAGCGTAGGGCCGCAAGTGAATTGGGACTTGCCAAGAGTACGCTACACGACCGCATCAAACATTTTGGAATCAACATTCCTGAATTGCTACACGCGTCGCCAAGACATTGCTAAAACGTCAACAAGGGCTAGGGCTTAAGAACGAAGGTTTTAAAGTTGATCTCTTTCGCCCACCCTTGAGTTAAACTTTGATTGAGTTCGCGCTTCAACCTAGCTTTCACTCGGGCTTTTCCAGATTCGGTGACTAACTCTGTGAACTCTTCTTCTTCGAAAACTCGCTGAAGAAGGTCAAAAAATTCGACCTCGCGATCACGAATTTCAATCGCTGTATCTTTTGAATCCAATTCGACAATGACCTCAAAGGCCCCCATAGGCAAAGGGTTCTCAGGAGTTCTCTTGAGATTCACTTTAAATTTTCGAAACAAAAACTCGTGGCGATCTTGAGGAAATGCTGAGTAAAAACTCTCACCAGGATCGCCTTTTTCTATCTCAATCTGGCGGTCGGCCACGTTTTCAAAAGAAGTGAGGATGGGCTCATAAAACAAAGGCAGCCAGATCCCCTTTAGATTGTTCAAAAAGACCGCGCTCCCACCGGCCAGAAGCACAACCAAACTGATGTAAGACAGACGCCGAGCCCAAGACGATTCACTCCAAATCACGAAGGGCTTCGTCGACATTTTTAGGAGTTGCTTGCTTAGAGCGAATGCGTACAAGGCAAATTCTTTTGGCCGAGTCTTTAGAAAAACAACTAGATCTTTGGCGAGCTGAACAGAGCGAACGCGAAGGCGATTCTTATACTGCTGAACGAGGCTTCGAATTTTAAAGCGAAGCTCCTTGAGGCGCGACGGTTTTTGCGAGTCCACACTGTCGTCAGACGACAAGTCATCGTCGTCGACCACGCTCGCCTCAATGTCCACACTTTGATCGGACTCGACCGAGCGCACTTCATTCATCGACTCAGAAAATTCAGGATCCTCGGCTTCTAGGAGCGCCTCAATATCGTCAAGATTGACCTCATCGGGTGCGGCCGCATTCTCAGGGCTTTGGTCTTTACTCATCTGCCTTACATTATGGACTTAAATTTTCTCATTTTGAAACCGAAAACAAAATATAAGCTTATGGAGGTGTAAGGATGCGTCTACTCATACTGCTCCCACTACTTGGACTTACGGCTTGCGCCCTGTTGGATCGGGACCCTAGAAGTGGGTACCTCGACTCTGGAGCCATTCCTGGTGAATCGGCCCGCGATCTCTATGTGCAACGTCAAAAGCAAAATGAAATGGAAGCACGCGAAGAATTGGGCCTAACAAGCCGCACTCTCTCTGAAGATCAAGCCTCAATGGTGCTCAATCGTATGAAACTTAAAAGGCTTGAAGCTGGCCTAAAATCAGAAAGCGATAAAAAACAGTATTTCACCGTGAGAAGTGCGCTTGGCAGTGACGCTGAGAGAATTCGCTTTTTGTCTTTGCCTGGCTACGAGTCAAGAGCGAGGTTTGTAAAGGCCAGAGGTCTCGAATCTCCGTCTGAAGTGGTGACTCCTGCCCATGCCCTACTGATCGAAACCAACGATATCACACTTGGAATGTCGCAAAAAGCCGTCACCGAAAGCTGGGGAGACCCCGACGTGGTCGAAATCGCTGGCAATCCTATTTATGGTTATGAGCGCTGGAGATACAATCGCTACGTCTCAGGCAATGAAGGCTACGAAAAAGAGCAACGCGTGGTGTACTTTGAAGGTGGACGCGTTGTGGGGTGGGAGAGGCCCAAGTAGTCTGATCAGTGGGCGTCGAACCAATTGGCGCCAATTCCGACGTTCACCTTTAGGGGAACTTTGAGTTTATAGACGTTCTCCATCACCTCTCGAATTTCATCTCCGACCTCGCGAGCATCCGCTTTTGGACACTCAAAGAGCAATTCATCATGCACCTGCAGTAGCATCGGCGCCCCGAGACTGCTGTGAAGCTCAATCATCGCCAATTTCACAAGATCACTGGCCGTACCTTGAATGGGGGCATTGATCGCTGCACGCTCGCCTGAGCGTTGAACATTTTGATTGCTCGATTTAAGTTCATCTATGTACCTACGCCGGCCAAAGAGGGTTTCAACATAGCCTCGCTCGCGGCTGAGTTGAATGGTTTCTTCCATATAGGCCCGAACTCCCGAATAGCGTTCAAAGTAGCGCTTTATGATTTGTGAGCTCTCGGTGCGTGAAATGCCAAGAGTGTCAGCCAGCCCGAATGCCCCTTGGCCATAGGCGATCCCAAAATTCACCGCTTTGGCCACTCGCCTTTGTTCAGAAGATACGTCCTCAAGCTTCACACCAAAGACTTCGGCAGCGGTCGCAACGTGAATGTCTAAATCTTTATGAAAGGCCTCAATCAATCCGCTGTCATTCGCCACATGAGCCAATATTCGAAGTTCAATTTGCGAATAGTCAGCTGAGATCAGCGCGCAGCCTTCGCCCGCAACAAAGGCTTTACGAATTCGCCGACCGCGCTCTGTTCGGATCGGAATGTTTTGCAGGTTGGGGTTCGTGCTTGAAAGCCTACCCGTGCTGGTCATAGTTTGGTTCAGCAGAGTGTGAATACGCCCCGTTTTCGCATTAACAAGCTGCGGGAGCGCATCCAAATAGGTGTTCTTCAATTTGGATAGCTCGCGAAATTCAATGATCTGCTCGGCTATGGGGTGAGCACTTTTCAAGCTTTCAAGTACATCCGAGTCGGTCGAATATCCCGTTTTGGTTTTTCGCCCCTTGGGTAATCCCAACTTTTCAAATAAAATATGTCCCAATTGCTTTGGACTCGCCACATTGAATTCACCGCCAGCCATCGAAAAGATTTCGGCGCGAGTGTCGGCTAAAATTTTCGTCAATTCTTCACTCTGTTTTTGAAGCTCAGAGACATCGACGCAAACTCCCGTTTGTTCGATATCGGCCAACACCGAAACCAACGGCAAATCCAATTTCAGATAGACATCTAGACTTTTGAGTTCAGAGAGCTTCTCACGCAAAAAATTTTCGAGCGCCAGGTTCGCCTGAAGATAGTCATTGAAGGTCGGTAGCTCGGGCCAGTCTTCATTGCAAACCAACGGATAAACTTTATCGATTGGGCCGACGGGCTCAGGCCGCATAACATAGACGGCCAGCTGGTTGTCCCATTCCACATTTGCCGAGCGAAGGCCAAGTGCTTTGAGCACTTCTTTGACGTCAAAACCCTTCCACTTTAAATGTTTGTCTTTGAGCGCCGAACCGATTTGATGATCTTCGGCCGCGACTCGAATAATTTTACCGTCATAGCCAAAGGCCAATCCCTGCTCGTTCAAAAGCCCCCAAAATTCTGAATAAGGCACGACATTTGAAGAAAGCTCCTGGGTCGTCCACTCCACATCAGTCCAATCGCCCCGCACTTTGGTTTTTGGTCGCGCTTGCTTTTTGACAATGGGAGTATCTGATTTTGGAGCTGGCCCTCCACCTTCAGAAAGTTTGACTGGTTCTTTAGAGGAACCAAATATGGATTTCTCAAACGAGCGAAACCCAAGCTCAGTAAGCAACTCTTGCAGTGCGCTTCGATCAATTTCTTTGAGCACGAGATCGGGCCAATCTTGCTCGAGTTTCATATCGGTGACAATGGTCACCAGTTTTTGAGACAAAAAGGCCATCTCTTTATTTTCGATCAGCTTTTTTTGCGTAGCCCCTTTGATCTTGTCGATGTTTTCGTACACTCCAGAGAGGGTTTCAAAATCGGCAAGAAGTTTTTGGGCGCCTTTGGGGCCGATTCCGCGAACTCCAGGTACGTTGTCACTCGAATCGCCCACCAGAGCGAGATAATCGATCATCTGATCGGGCCGAACGCCAAATTTTGTAATCACGCCTTTCGTGTCGGTGCGCACGTCTTTCATGGTGTCGTAAAGACTGATGCCAGGTCTTACGAGCTGAGCAAAGTCTTTGTCACCGCTCACTATCACAGCCTCGACGCCATCTCGCGCGGCCTTTTCGGCCAGCGTGCCAATCATATCGTCGGCTTCAAAACCGGCTTGCTCCAATTGATAGACACCTAAAGTGCTCGTGAGTTTTTTAAGGTAGGGAATCTGCGGCTTAAGAGCATCGGGCATTTCTTCACGATTGGCTTTGTATTCGGAGTAGAGCTCGCTGCGAAAAGAAGGCTCTTTGCGATCAAAACAATAAACGAGGTAATCCGGGTGAACTTCGCGGATGAGTTTTAGGGTCATCGACAAAAACCCGTAAAGCGCGTTGGTCGGCATCCCCTTTGGACTTGTCATCGGGGGAAGCGCAAAAAAGGCGCG
>JBGSQJ010000028.1:0-3804 GCA_041738165.1 Bdellovibrionales bacterium | reverse complement strand
ATTCTCTTGATCTAAAATTTCAAACCATTGATTATTGATGTTAACTTTACCTTCCGATCTTGAGTTTCCTTCTAGGTATTTTGCTCTGCTAATTTTCCTTCTCGGACCATAAAAAACCTGGGGACACTTTCGTTGTTAGTCACAAACATATAGTCGATACTTTCCCGAGGCCATGGAGATTCGATTCTTGATCCAGACCCTATCCCGATTTCAGAAAGACCAATGCCGCCCCCAACAAAACTTTTGATAAACTTCGCGTTCTTGTCGCCTCCCAAAAGCGACCGTTCTGAAAACTCATGGATTTCAATACTGTCTGAGTCCGTTACGATAGCAAACTCACTAATCATGCCTTTCAAAAGGCCGCCGTTTCGGACTGGGCCCAGCAAAATAATAGCCTTGGCCTTTGAACCATTTTGTGTCTTAAAACGAACAGTGTTTGGTTGACCTCCTAATATCCCAAACACACCGTCATCGAAATCAGGATTAAATAGGACTTTGCCATGCTTAGAGCTAAACATTCTTGTAGACGTGCCAACAGTACGGCCGCCAACAGTAAGCTCATCAATGCAAGGTTTTGAAGCCAAAGCCTCTAATGATAATAAACCACTGCAGATTATAGAAATCGCCAACGCAGCCGGCCTCATAAATTCCTCCCAAGTCCAATAGTATTTTTTAGGTCTATACATACCTTAAGCAAAGACTGTGCCAGCCTCTCAATTGCGAAAGGGAAAGCGATGGGTCTCATAACGTACTGAATCTATTGGATATAATCATTCGATAGGCGACCTGCCCAGAACGCACAGTTTTTAGCCCTCCCTAATCAGAATTCGAAGCCATTCACGCCGTATAATGTTTAACGAGATGGACAAATTACGCAGACGAGGAGTGAAATCGCCTTAGGCCCTAGTACAGTCTTTCGCCTTTGACCCAATAGCCAAGTTCCGAAACTGGCCGCTCTTTGAATTCACCAAGATCTAGTTGCGGAAAGGCATTGGCCAACGAAGTGTCCGGTTTTTTTGCCCAGTAGACGGGGATACCCCGCCCTTTAAGTAACTCAAGTTCACCGTGTATAGCCTTTGAGTCAGGGTATTTGTCGAAAAAATAGGGGTCGACCATGAGATACTCAACGTCATCCCAACTCAAATCGCCCCAAATTTGCGCCTCGAAATACCGACCCTCCCAATGGCGATCTTTTGGGTCAAAAATAAATTTCGGTTCTAAAAAAGTAAACAGATTTGCACGAACTTCTAATGAGTTGAGTGTGGCCTTCTCTCCCCAAAGCTGCAAAGAATCTGAGAGCGTAAACGTTGCTCTGCTTCGCACATCTTTCTTGAATACTGCGGCGACGCTCCCGTATATGTCGATGCCCCCGCCCTCACGATCACCGGCAGATGTGCCGCCGGCTGCCATTACCGTTTTTATCAGTACGGGATCGTAAAACTGAATTAAGGCGTACTTAGGACGACGCTGGGCTGACGGCTTAGCGTTGGCCATGGCATTCTCCACATTTCGTCGCTCTGCCAGATACTCTCTTAGACTAAGCCCTGAAATAGAATGCTCTGGCTCTGACTCCGCCCACGTACTTTTGCGGAGCTGATGACCGTTTAAAAATCCTTTTTGTTTTATGCCTGAAAGATCTGCGATCGAAAATACATAAAGAACTTCTGAGTTTTCGGTTGAAACAAAATGACCCAACACTTCGTTCTGGCGATCCCGTTCGACCTGTGGAATGCCTGATTGAAGCGCCGTCTTTTCAATTTGGAGTCGAGAGACGAACCTTTGTGCCCAATTGACATTGGTTTTCTGAGATCGTGATGTAGAACCAAGTACCTGCTCGCAAACTGATTGTGATTGTGTCGTTTCGCCGCTCATGTCACTGTCCATCGAATAGACCGATGTCGAGTTTATCAGAGCCCACGCAAAGGCAATTTTAATCGCTGAACTCTTCATTCTTATCTCCAAAATGGAAGGCCATTGAGGTCCCTGAACTCAATCCGCACATTTACAAACCCGTGCAAGAACTCCACCCTTGGTATCAGAGCCATCCTTTGAAGCGGCCACTCTCGGCTCAACATGCGTTTCCTTCCCTCTCGGCCCTTATCCTTAGTCTGTCATTGATTTTATTGAGTTTTGACGAAAGAACGTTCCGCACGAAAGACGCCTCATTTTTAAGCGCGACCTACACTTAACCGCAGAAGTTCTCGACAAATTGCCAAAAAATGTCCCTTATAAAACCGAATTGAATCGAATCAAATGTAACCAAAGGGTGCCGTATTGAGTCCCTCGTATGGTGCGATGATGTGAGTCCCCGCTCGGGATTTACGTGGGCCCTCGGGGCCGATAAGAATACACGAGTCACGTACTAGGCCCAGCCTGCGGCCTGCGCTGATACTCCCAAATATCAAGAACCTCCATATCGTTGCGAAACAAGTAGTCGAGCAACTGCCTGAACTCTCGGCCCCATGTGCCGATGCGAGTGTATGGCCGGGTTTTGAAAAGGCCGTGCCCAAGGTTACGGGCGATTTGGCCTGATAGCGTGCGTATGAATCTGACATAGGCGCCACGACTCGGCACTTTGATGACAAAATGAATATGATCTCTTTGAACACTTGAAGCGTAGACTTTGATGCCAAACGCTTCGGCATATTTCGAGGTGAGAGTTTTAATCTTCAGCCTCGATTTGAAAAAGTTTGTGGACCCTTGAGTTTTTAGAACGAGATGGATGGGCCGGCGAGAACACAAGACGCGCTTTTCTTGGCGAGTGTTGTTCAATTCGCCGCCGCACGCGAGACCAGGCTTCGGAATCAACGAGAGTTGCCTCATTCAAGAAAAGTTTTATCACACTCTTTAAAATGGGAATTTTTGACATTCGTCGGATTGAAAGTGACGTTTTGAATGTGCTGTAGAATGCGATTTAAACTTAAATGTGACTTCGCAATCCAATGTAATTTGTTATCGAATCAAGCATGACCCTTTGATTCCAATTGCGTTCTGGTCGGTCGTCAAACAAGTCAAAAAGCTCGTCAAACAAAAGTTTTCTTGGGACAATATGCATTTACCCTAAGACTCTTCATTGTCGCCAGCGGTGCCGAGAGTGCCAACGGCGCCCGTGACCCCGCGTTTGATTTTGCTCATCAAGCGATTTTCCATTTGCCTGACAGCCTCGCGAGTTGTTCCGTACTTGTCGCCGATTTCTTGCAGCGTGAGCGGCTCGTCAGCCAATATGCGCTCATCAAGAAGATAAATTTCTTTTTCATTTAAACTTGGCCGTAATTTTTCAATTTCGTTGAGCAGCAACGCCAACTCTTCATTGCGGCCGATGCTCTCTTCGAGTTTTTCTGGGTCCACTTCGGATTGCATGTCGAGCAGGCGAGAGCCGCCATCTTCACCAACAGGTTGGTCAAGGCTGACATCTCGGCCCATCATGCGTGATGCCATCGACTCGACTTCACCTTCGGGGATACCAAGACGTCCGCTGAGCCGAGCCACTCCGGAATCAAAGCCTTCTCGCTCTAGGCGTTCCCGCTCTTTTTGCAACTGGTAAAAGAGCTTTCTCTGATTGGCCGTGGTGCCAATTCGGACCATTGAATATTGGCGCATCAAATACTCTTGAATGTAGCCGCGTATCCACCAGACGGCGTAGCTGATCAGTTTCACCCCTTTGTAAGGATTGAACTCCTTCACGGCGTGCATCAAGCCCACGTTTCCCTCTTGAATGAGGTCGATCAACTTTGCACCAAAGCGCGTGTATTCAGAGGCGACTTTGACGACAAACCTTAGGTTGGCCGTAACCAGCGCTTCGGC
>JBGSQJ010000458.1:0-2251 GCA_041738165.1 Bdellovibrionales bacterium | reverse complement strand
CCAATTCGATTAAAATACGCCTGATCGGTCACAGCAAAAATCGCGATGCCATCGGCGTTAAAGTGTCTGTGAAAACCGAAAAGACCGAGCAGATCAAAGAGCTAGTGGCCAACAACGGCTGTGCGCAAAGCGAGAGAGTCTTGCATTTTGGTCTCGGCGACCAAAATGAAGCGAATGAAGTTGAAATTCATTGGCCATCACAAATTCAAAAAATCGGCAAGCTCGCGGCGGGCCAGTACACTTTTGAAGAGCCTGTCAAAAGCCGGGTCTCCCAGGCCGCTAGATAAGGCCAAGGTGACTCAAGGTAACAACTCCGTCACTAGGGCGTAATCAAGCGCCTCTGGTGAAGGGAGTTCCCAATTTTCGGTGCGAAGCACATTGCCATAGGCTGGCCACTTTGGGTCGTCCGGTCTCGAAAAGTAGTCCTCTTTCAACCTCGGCGAGACGCCTCTTTTTTCAATCAATGCAAAGCTTGCTAAGGTCATTTCCATAGTGTCTGCGTACCATTTTTTCAAAAACGCCTGGCAGCCTTTTTTCTCTGGGAAAAACTGTGAGCCATCATCGAGGTCAACAAAACAAACTCCCCAAAAAGTCGTCAAATGCCCAGCGCCTAGTCTCGCCCCATGAATTCCAAGCCAGGTTGAGCGGCCGGCCAAGCGTTTTTTACCAGAGCCAAACAAATAAACACATGCGCTGGCGCAGACACTTCCATCACTCAAACGAGTGTCGAATCCCATTTCTTGCATCTTTCGGCCAATTTCTATAGCCCAGGGTGAGTTGCCGCCATAAGAATTCAAGTCCACGGTCGTTACATTTTTGAGAGCCTTGGCTTCAATCGCCAGATAGTCATAAATATGGCTTCCAATCACACCTTTCACGTACAAAACATTTCCCTGGATTTGAGGAGAATGAATGATATCTAGGTTTTCCCCAGAGTCTGCAAAAGCCAAGTTTACGTTTCCGAAAACTCCCAATAGTAACAGCCAAAAACAAAGCCTCATCGTGTTCTCCTTGAGTGAGCTGGCACTCCTATCAATTCTTGCCGTTTAGCTCAACCCCTATGGCATAAATCCTGCTCTTTGAAGGATCTTTAACCTATAAATGGGGTACCGAGATGCAGGGATCTAATAAAATTCAATTTGTTTTACTTTTTTGCTTACTGGTCAGCCCATTTGCGGCCTCGGCAAAGCCGAAAAATGCGGTCTTTGGCCTGGGCCTCCGAGGAAACGGCGAACTTCAGCCCGCCCATTGGGGCGCGATGGCACGGGTCATCGAAGATCATGGTGTACCCAAGATTGCCTCGGGCGGCAGTTCAGCGGCGGTCACTTTGTTTTATCTCGATACAATTTTAGCTAACCCCGCACTAAAGCAAGATCCCGACTTAAAGGTCGCCTTTTTGTTTAAGTCGCTCGAGGGTTTCAGCGCCGCGATCACCGGCAGCGAAACGTTCAGATCGCTAACTTCTTACTACCAAATGGCAAATTCTGAAGGTGGCCGCACACTTATTGAAAGACTTAATCTTGTTCTTCATAGTGCGAGAACTCAAGAAGACTTCGTGCCAAAGGTGAAGTCACTCATTGAGACTCTAAATCAAATTGGTCTATTGCCACCTGAAAACTATTTGCCCTTTTTAAAAGCCTTGTCTGAACCCACAAGATCCAACATTGAAACTGCTAAATTTTTGGCGCAGGAGTTGATGGACTCACTGAATGTTTTTGGAAAATTCGACGTGAAAACCGACAGCAACATTTTCTTTAGGCCCGGAATTGTCGATTTCAGTCAGTTGGCCATATCATTCGCAAAAATCGGTGCTTTTTATTCTGGGCTCAACGCTTCCTCTGACTTCAAGGCGAAGTTTAGTAACTGGCTTGAGACCTGTTCAAGTTTCTCTTTGGGCAAGACTTGGAGTCAGATCATCACCGAAAATCCAGTATGCGGGAGTGAATTGCAAAACTTGATTCATGCCTACTTTTCTGAAAATGAAAAATCGGGTTTAGAAAGTCGGCAAGATGAAGCCATAGAGTTGTTAAAGCGACCGGTTGGTACAAATCTTGACATTCTTATCAGCACTTCTGTCGTCATCGGTCAATCGGCCGAACAGGTCTATGAGGCTTTCAGCAACTATTCAAAGTACAAACGAAGTGATTTTGGCCGAACCTTTCAATTGCAAAATCCAGGAGAATTGAAGTTTGGCTATATGGGCCGAGCCAAGACACTCAAGAAAATTGATTCTGTCTATTCAGAACTCAAG
>JBGSQJ010000387.1:0-6200 GCA_041738165.1 Bdellovibrionales bacterium | reverse complement strand
TTAGCCGTGATTGTGGCCTCACCATGCACAGCGCCGTTTATGGGTGCGGCACTCGGGTTTGGGCTTTCTCAACCCGTTCATGTCATGTTGCTTGTCTTTTTGATGCTTGGATTGGGAATGGCGTTTCCTTATTTAGTATTTGCCGTCTTTCCTTCGATGGTGAGCTGGCTTCCCAAACCTGGAATGTGGATGGTCCGGTTTAAGCAGATTATGTCGGTCCCTCTTTTTTTAACTGTGGTTTGGCTGATTTGGATTTTATATCGACAGATGGGTTTGCCATCGGTTTTTGTAGCCGCGGCCGGCGTTGTTTTTATATTTCGAATTGTGGCTGGTCAGTTAAAGGTCAAGTGGTTCTGGAATGCGTTGGTCTTAGCGAGTTTGCTCCTTGCGATGTATGCCGGAAGTCGACCTATGCCGGCAGATAAGACTGAGCATGACGGGGTTTGGGCACCCTATACGAGTGAAAAATTGAGACAGCTTTCTGGGCAGAATGTGTTCGTCAATATGACCGCCGACTGGTGTCTCACCTGTAAGGTAAACGAGCGCCTCGTTCTCAATGATCCCGAAGTGATCAGCCAATTGACGAGTCGAAATATCAATTTGCTCAAAGGGGATTGGACTGAGCGCAACCCCGAGATCACAGAGTTTTTGCAAAAATATGATCGAGTCGGCGTTCCATTTTACGTGTTATTTTCTAAAAACCACCCAGAAGGACTTGTGCTGCCAGAAATTTTGACCAAGAATGTGGTTCTGGAAGCCGTTCAATCTGAGTTCCCAACTCAGTAGTCGGATACGAAATTTCTATCTTTGTGGAGGTCGAGTCATGGCGAAAATTTTTTTAATGGCTTTGTTAAGCCTGAGTGTTGTTGGAGCGTGGGCCTCAGTTGAAACGGGCAAACCTGCTCCTGATTTTTCATTGAAGGCTGTGGATGGCTCTCAAGTTAAATTGAGCTCGTTCAAAGGCAAAACAGTCGTACTTGAGTGGTTCAACAAAGATTGTCCCTACGTTCGCAAGTTTTACGACGCCGGCAAAATGCAAGAGCTGCAAAAGGAACAAACAGCGAAGGGCATTGTTTGGTTGACCGTTGCGTCCTCAGCCAAGGGCAAAGAGGGTCATGTGAGCGCCGAGACAGGGCCTGCGATATTCAAAGAAAAAAAGCTGGCCAGTACGGCATTGTTGATGGATGCGGATGGAACAGTTGCCAAGCTCTACGGAGCAAAAACAACCCCGCACATGTACATCGTAGATAAAAAAGGCCTATTGGCCTATCAGGGCGCCATCGACGATCGTCCGTCGGCTTCTCAAAAGAGTCTCAAGGGAGCCCAGAATTATGTCGTTTCGGCACTTGAGTCTCTCTCTAAAAGTGAACCGGTCAAGAATGCATCAACAACGCCATACGGTTGTTCTGTGAAATACTAAGCATGAGACGACTTCTTTTTTGTGCATTTTTAGTTTTTTTAGGTGGGCGCGTAGGAGCCGCTATCAAACCAATTTTTCGGCCCGTCTCGGATCTCGATACGGTTCGCTATGTTTTTATGAATGCAGATCGTGACCCCGAGTGGTTAAGGGTTAAAAAACGCATCGCTAGTTTTTTGCCTGCGCCAGTTGAGTTGATTCTCTATCAAGAAGAGTCGTCAGACAAACATGATTGGAAGCAAGAGTTTTCAGATGTGATAGCCATGGAGCGGGTCCAGTTGGTTCAAATTCCAAAGAGCGGTGCCACGCCGTGGGCGCGGGAGCTGTTCCCGATCGCCACGTGGGATGAGAACGGTGCAATTCGCTTGGTCGATTCTCGAGATTCCTTTCGGGTTGAACTCGATAATTGGTTGGCGAGTTGGTTGGGGGTCGGATTGATCCGCCATGGGTTCTATGTGAATTCGGCGAATCTAATAGCCGACCAAAGTGGAAATTGTATTCTCGCAGAGAGAAGATTCTCCTATCTAGTGCCCTCATCCGTTTATGAAAAGTACTATGGGTGCGGGTCTTTAGTTCGCTTGCCTTATCAGCTGGATGCCGGATCAGTAGATGAATCTGTCGTGATTCTAAAATCTGGGGTTGTGGCGACGGACAATGACCAATATGAAATTTCTTTGAAAAAAAATGGCTATCGCGTTCTGCGCCTACCTAAACCGCGAGCCCAAAATGCGACCTACGCCAATGTGATCATTGTGAATGGTATTGTGATCATGCCGGTCTTTGGTGAGCGCTCGGACGCCATGGCTATGAATGTTTACCTGAACTCTGGTTTTACGGTGTTTCCTGTGAAATCGGATGACTTGGCGGTGAGCCGGCGGAGGTCACTGCGAAGTTTGACCATGACTTATCCTGAGCCCATTCAGGCGCAGGGCCTAATGAATTGATTTTTTAGTATTTTCAGCAGCTCCATCTGAAAGCAAGTCATGTATCAGCTGGGGGAGCCATTGCTTTTGAGGTAGAGGTTGAAAACCTTCGTTTAAACAGCGATCGACATTGAGGCTAGCATCGCTCTCAACTCCATAAGGCGACTGATTACTTTCAGTGGCATTTTCGGTGAGCCGAATTTTATTGTCGGCCAAAAGGGCAATCGTGTTAAAGAGATCTCGCAAAGTGATGGCATCTGGCGACGCCACATTGACTGGCCCCGTGAACGTCTTCTCAAGAGAATACACAAGAAATTTTGCCGCATCTTCAGACGAGACAACCGAAATTTCAGCGTTTGGATTGGGAACGTAAATCATTTGATTTTGCGCGATTCTCTTGGTGTGAAATTCGAGCCTACCGGTGTAATCATCCGGACCGAGAATAAAGGGGAATCGTACAGAGACGAGCGGCCACCGTGGATTTTTAGCAAAGGCTCGTTCGGCGTTTCTTTTTCCGCAAGCGTATTCGCCAAGTGCATGTTCGGAATCGCTAGCTATTGAACTGGCATCAAAATCAGACTCCAAGCGTTTGCGTCCCAGTTCATAAACGGAACTTGTTGAAATCAAAATGTAGCGCTTTACGTTTTCAAAATAGGCCAATGAGCTTTTGGCATCTTTCTCGTTGTAGCAGGCAAAATCCAATATCGCGTCCCAGTCTTTGTCTAGTGACGAATTGTGCAAATGAAGCCTGTTGGATTTATAAATAGCCGCGTTTTTAATATGCGGCGCAACTCCTCGTCGGTTGACGATATGCAGATCTGCGTTCCCTTCGCTTAAGATTTTTGAAACCCTAAGCCCCACATATCGATTGCCGCCAATGATTAAAATTTTCTTCTTCATTTTCCATCCAACATGAGGTCAGCGATTTGCATAACATGTGAGCTCAGAATCGGGTCAACTTTATGTGTAAGTCCATCGATAACGCGAAACTCTCCTGTGAATCCTTTAGACAAAATTTCACTGTGCTCGCGCTTGGCTTTTTCGATGGGAACGATTTCATCTATGGCGCCATGAAGAGCATACACAGGTAAGGGGTGCACGCCCTTGTAGGAGTCAGAGGGAAATGACGATCCCATCGCCACAATGGCGCGAACAGCCTTGGCCTGAGAGGCAATGAATGGGGCGAGGTAACCTCCTTGAGAAAATCCGACGAGCACCTTGGGGGTCTCGGCTAACCCAAGATGCGCCATCAATTCGACGACCGCACGGGCGCTCATCGACGGGGGGACAAGGGTGAGTTTTCTATCGGTGTCTCGAAAATACCAAGAATAGGCTTCGACAAAGCCTGACGGTGTCCACTTTGGTGCCGGAAAGGGCGCATTGATCGCCAAGACCCGAACGGATGGAGGATCGGTTTGCCAACCAAGGCGCTTGAGCACAGACTCTGCTCGGTCTTGATAGCCATGCAGCAAAACGATCAGCAATGAGCTCTTTTGATCGCTGAGATGATACTTGAGCGGAAGCGAAAAATTAAAATATTTGTTCTGCCAGGTCGATGCGGTCATTTGACTTCCATAACTTCATACTTTTTTGGATTGGGAGTTAGCATGGCTTTGGGTACATTGGAGCGAATAGATTCAATAAGAGCTGAGATCATATCTGACTTCCATTGATCCCGTCGATAAATGAGTCCGACCTCTCGCGAGGGAATGGGGCTCTCGATTTCGCGGACGTAGTCCTTTATTTCTTTTGAATCCAAAGATTCCACGAACAATGCCGGCACCAAAGTGTATCCACTTGACTGCCGAATAATGTGCCTGAGCGTGTCCAGCTGGCCGCCTTCAAAATGAACATTGGGGTAAACTCCAGATGCTTCATCAATCGAACAAAAACGCACGACTTGATTGCGAAAACAATGCCCGTCTTCGAGTAACCACATCTGAGAGCCATCCAGTTCACTCACGCGCACGCGTCTTCGGCTATGAAGCGGATGCGATTTGGAAATGTATATGTAAAAGGGCTCATAGTAGAGTGGACGCTCACGGAGTCCCGATTCATGAAGGGGAACCGCTAATATTCCTGCATCAATTTGGTCTTCGCGAAGAGCCTTCACAATATCAGACGTTTTCATTTCATTGATTCTCAGTTGAACAGCGGGGTTCTCAGCCGCAAACTCCCCTAAAAACCTTGGTACGAGGTATGGTGCGATTGTTGGAATCACACCAATTCTGAGCTCGCCTTGAAGCTCGTCACCCTCTTGTTTTGATATGTCCATTAGTTTTTGATGTTCGATCAAAAGAACTTGGGCCTGTTCAATGAATTTAAGACCTTTAGGAGTGGGAACTACAGGCTTTTTTAGGCGGTCAAAAAGCGGGTAGCCGATTTCTTCTTCTACCTTTTGAATTTGCATCGAAAGAGTCGGCTGGCTGATATGGCATTGCTCTGCGGCCTTGCCAAAGTGGCGCAGCCTTGCGACAGCGACGATGTATTCAAGTTGAGTCAGGGTCGTCATGGTCGATAGACTATGTCTATCGTTCAATTTAATCAATCGATTTTATCAAAATAAAAAACTGGGCGATAGTGAGTGTGAAACCAACGAGGAGGTTATCGAAATGCTAGGCGTAGGACAGAAATTTCCAGAGTTCAAATTAAAAGCCGTGGTGAGCGCGGACCCTAAAACGGCGTTTGTGGATGTCAATCCATCGAATTATAAAGGCCAATGGATGGTCGTGTTTTTTTATCCGAAAGATTTCACCTTTGTGTGTCCAACTGAGATTAAGGCTTTTAGCGATCTGAGCGGGTCGTTTAAAGATCGTGAGGCGCAGGTTTTGGCCGTCAGCACAGACTCAGAATTTGTGCATCTGGCCTGGCGCCAAAACCATGAGGACTTGCGAGATCTGAAGATCCCGATGCTCTCGGATATTCGCCGAGAGCTTTCGCAAAATTTAGGAATTTTAGATGCCATTGAGGGCGTGGCCCAAAGAGCGACTTACATAGTTGATCCAGATGGAGTGATTCGGTTTGTCTATGTGACCGATTTGAGCGTTGGTCGTAATCCCAAGGAGGTATTGCGGGTGCTTGACGGACTGCAGACCGATGAACTTTGCCCCTGCAATTGGGAAAAGGGTCAAGAAACGATTCAAGTTTAATTCACATTCAAATTGAGAGGCGAAAAATGAATTTTGAAGATGTGCAACAACAGATACCAGATTTTGCAAGGGACTTACGAATCAATATTGAAACGGTGCTCTCTGAAGAGGGGGCGCCGGGTCTGTCTGCCGAGCAAAGGTTTGGGGTGGCACTGGCCTGCGCGTACTCGCTAAGAGATTCCGAACTTATTGACGCCATCAAAAGTAAGGCTGCGGGGGCGCTAAATGACTTAACGGTGACGGCGGCCCGATCGGCGGCGGCGATCATGGGGATGAACAATGTTTACTATCGGTCGCTGCATTTGATGGAAGATCCGGCCCTAAAAAGTCTACCCGCTAAGTTGAGAATGACAGTGATAGGCAAGCCTGGCATCGAGAAAGTCGACTTTGAGTTGATGTCACTTGGAGTTTCGGCTCTTGCGGGCTGCGGTCAGTGCTTGTCGGCCCACGCTCAAGAGGTTCGCACTCGCGGCGTTAGCGATTTGGGTGTGCAGTCTGTGTTGAGAATAGCGGCCGTTTTGAATGGGGCCTACCAGGCTCTAGGCATCAGACAGTTGTAACTCTTCATCGCTCGATCTATATTGGCGGCATGATTCATGTCGCCAATGTGACCAAATCCTATGGAAACAAGAAGCTCTATGAGGGTGCCTCGTTTCAGCTCAACACCGGTGAAAAAGTCGGCCTTGTTGGACCCAATGGCGCGGGCAAAAC
>JBGSQJ010000358.1:0-13282 GCA_041738165.1 Bdellovibrionales bacterium | reverse complement strand
GGCTGGGCTGGTTGGGTAAATTTGTTGTGGTCACGCCGAGGTTTCATCACATTCACCATTCAATCTGTGAGCGATATCAGTCGAAAAATTACGGAAACTATTTTGTCTGGTGGGACTGGCTTTTTGGCACGTACGAGCGTCCCGACCAGTCTATAGAGACCATCGAGTACGGGTTGGAATCCAACATATATAAGGACGGCCCCAGCCTTAAGGCCTACTTTGAGCCCGTTCTTCGCTTTTGGTGCCAGGTTCCGAATCCGGGACGCATTGCGTCCCGGATTCGGAACCTGGCACCTAAAATGTCAGTTTGGGGTGTATCAAAAGTAGTCAGCGACAAATCACTGAAATAACTAAGGGTTTCAAAAGGCCCTCAAAAGAGACACCAAAGAGTAGTCAATTTAGCTGGGCCCTGTCTAGGCCAGCATTCGCGTCAAAACATAATAATTCTAGGTAGTTAAATCACTATGCCAGGTTTGGAGCGTTTCTTGGAATACCCAAGGGTAGAGAAACAAAAAGGAGCCCTAGGTTATGAAGAACTCAATCCACTTTTCAAAGCCCACCCGATGGACATTGGCCGCCGCATTTTTAGCCGCAGCTGCTGGTCTTTCAGGACCTCTGACAAAGAGCACGGCCGGATTCCAAATGAGAGAGTTGGCTTCTGTTTCTAAAACTCAGTGCACGCCCAGCCTTCAAGAGAGCCTCCAATACAGTGACACCGCGAGCTGCAGCTACCACAAAGAGGTGAACGGCGTATCGATTGTAACCGAGGTCAATGTCAGTGAGTCCACCCGCCAGTTGATTGATCGAAGTGGATCAGAAAATGTGACGAAGCCTCAAGTGGGTTTTGAAATTTCGGCGCGCACTTATTGTGAAAACTGTGCAGATTTAGGCATTGAATTTGATGAAGTCACCATAGACAGGTTTGAACCCCGCCAATCCAATAGAATAGATTCGGTAGCCTACAAATTGATTCAAGCCAACAATAGAACCATAGAGCCCACGTTAAAAGAGCAGCGCGAGTTGGTGAAAGCAAAAGAGAATTGCGAAGTTGATGCAAGCGGCGAAAAAATTGAACGTACTGATCGCTTCAATTGCCGAGTGGATCGTCTCGAACTTATGGATGAAGAAGAAGGCGCCAAGTATTACAAAGCCCATGTTGAAGGTGAAATTCGTGCACTTCTTGAGTCAGGCGACACGGCTCAAATTAAACGAGGCCAACTTTTGGCAAAACAAATTGGCATGAACACATCGAACAAATTTGTTAGAGATTCTTTAGTGGATTTGAATAATTTTGGTGATGCACAAGTTCAGATGAATTCACTTCAGACAGAGCTTGATAAATTGGCAGGCAACAACTCGCAGCAGGCGCAGGCTCAGCGGCAGCAGCTCTTGGCTCGCATGCAAATGATCAAAAATCAATACAGCAGCTTTTATTCGAGCCGAACTTCTCAGGTGCAAAACCTAGAGGCACGCGGAATCACAGATCCACTTTTTCAAGAGTTGGCCTCTTCGGCTGACCAATTGAAAACTAGCTTGGATTCGCGATTTGACGCCATCGTTGGTGCGCACAAGACGATGCTAGGTCAAACGGATGTGAATACAAATGGTCAAACTCTTCCAGCGGGCGTTGTTCCAGCCGGAACGACTTCGAGAACCACGAACGGTGGATACACTCCTTCATCTTGCGCGATTTCAGGCATTCCTCAGCTTGGTCAGCCAGTGAATGGCAGCTGCGGTACGAACCTAGGCCAAACTCAACAAAGGCCTGGCATGATTCAGCAAAACGGCTTTCAACAAAATCAATTTCAGCAGAATAACTTTATGCAACGAACCAACAATATTCCCCAAGTGATTCGCTAGTCATTAGCGTCAACAGCCAACTTGCCAAAGCCAGCATGAACCGCTAAGCACGGTTCATGCTTTCGTTTTACCCACCCGTTGAGGCCTGGCCACATGTCACACCAAGCGACTGGTCGACCTGGCAATGGCAGCTTAAAAATTCGCTCTCATCAGCTGCGGAATTTGAATCGGTCATCGAATTAACTCAGTCCGAGCGCTTGGCGCTTGCAGAATCGGGTGGCTTTAAAGTTCAAACGACGCCCTACTACCTGAGTTTGGTGAATCCTGCTGTTCCGAATGATCCCGTGCGAAGATTTATTTTGCCCCAGCATCACGAGATGCAAACTGAAGGTCAGCAGATTCCCGACCCACTAGGTGAGCTCAAACATTCGCCCCACACTCGTCTTGTGCATCGCTATCCTGATCGCGTTTTGTTTTTGGTGACCGATCAGTGCGCTGTTTATTGCCGGCACTGTTTGCGCAAACACTTTACCGGCCACGATCAAGCTTTTATTGGATCAAATGATTATTCAAAAGCGCTCGATTACATTCGAAAGGGCCGGGGAATTCGCGAAGTGATCTTGTCGGGCGGCGACCCTTTGAGTTTATCAGATACAAGGCTTGGCCGCGTTTTAGAGGATCTACGCACGATCGAGCACATCGATGTGATTCGTATCGCGAGCCGAATGCCCGTTGTTTGCCCAATGCGAATCACAACCGAGCTGGCGCAGCTCTTAAGAAAACATCGCCCCGTGTTCTTTATGACCCATTTCAATCACCCACAAGAGTTGACTCGCGAGAGTGCGGCCGCTCTTGAGCGATTGGTCGAATCTGGGGTGCCGGTGATGAATCAGATGGTTTTGCTTAACGGAATCAACAACCATGAGGCGCTCGTTTATGCCCTCTCCAGAAGGCTTCTAAGATTGAGCGTGAAGCCCTACTACATGTTTCAGTGTGACCCGTCGATGGGCACCGCTCATTTTCGAACTTCGATCGCTGAGTCCAAGCGCATTCAAAAAGAACTTTGGGGTAGAGCTTCGGGGTTGGCGGTTCCGCAGTACTCGATTGATATTCCAGGCGGGGGTGGGAAAATCGGCGCCGTTCCTAGTTTCGCAGAATCAGGTGGACTCAGTGAGAATCCAGACAAAAAAACCTCAGATCCTTCAGATGAGACTCTGGAATCTGGTGATAAATCTCAGCACGTTGCCTCCACCGTTAGACTCACTGGCTTTGATGGGGTGTCTGGTGAATATGAAGAGGCAACGGAGCAATCTCGCATCGAACCCTATCTGGCCGAAGAATATCTAGATGAATGGCAGAGCGTAATTGAGCAGACTTACGGGCGGTAGGGGGGTGGTGGGTGTGCGGAACTTAGCTTTACGTTATGGCCTTCGCTCCTCGTTGAGTCGGCCTCCCTTGTGCCGGTGTGTAGTTGTAGTGGCATCAGGCTATGTTGGACCCGCCCGCGAGCGCCTAGGTTTGTAGGTCCAAATTTTAAACACTTCCATGTCGTTGCGAAAAAGGTAATCGAGCATATTTCTAAAGTCGCGGCCCCATGTGCCGATTCGTGTAAAGGGTCTCATTATAAAAAGTCCTCGCCCTAATCTTCGCGCTATCATCCCGGTCAATGTGCGAATAAATGCGCTATACGAGCCGCGATCTGGAATCTTAATCACAAAATGAACATGATCCCGTTGTACGCTTGATGCGTAGACTTTGATTCCGAATTTTTTCGCGTAGATTGATGTTAGATTTTTGATGATGAGTCGTGATTTAAATAAATCCGTTGATGCCTTAGATTTCAGGACCAGTTGGATGGGTCGCCGTGAAGATAAGACGCGTTTTTCTTGGCGAGTGTTGTTGAGGCTGCCTCCGCAGGCAAGATGAGTTTTGGGAATTAATGGCAACTGTTTCATTCGAATAAAGTCATATCATACGAATTAAAAATGACCGTTTTGAGGTTTTTCAGTTTCCAAATAAAAATTTAAAAAAGACTTTGAATGCCTATTTACAATCTATTATGACTTCGCCATTCAACGCAAAATTCTATCTAACCAAGGTTGATGTCTGTTCATCTAAAGGCAAGTTGTAGGCCGAGTAAAAGAGCCAAAAACTTGTCAATGGTAAATTCGGTAAAACAGGTAAAGCTTCAAAAAATCAAAGTGCAATTCTATTTCAGGACATTGTGAAAGCAATTCGTGCAGTTCTAAACTACGGCATCATGAAACGACTAGGTGAAGCGCTACTTCAAAGTGTCGAGATACAATTCACGGAAACATCGAACCACGCAAACGCAGCAGTGTCTTTTCAGAGCGCAGTCGAGCAACCACGCAAACAGCGCGCCGACCAGCATTAAGGCTGAAGTATCTCGAGGCGGGCGTACTTCACGACGAATTTTTTAAACGTACGATCTTTAAAAACCACGCTGACTTTTTGCATTTCGCCTGACCCTTCGACCGAATAGATATTGCCGATGCCAAAGGTGGGGTGCCGCACGGTCATACCTTTTGAGTAATCACTCGCCGCGCCAGCCATGCCGCCAGTCGTATCGCCGAAACTGTCGTTTTCATAATCAGGCATCACATCAAAATCGACCAAGCCACCCTTCGCGGATTTAGATGTTGGCCCGCGATGGACCCCGCCCGAATTTCCACCCACCACGCTAAAACGATCTTGGTAGCGATCTAAAAACGCGGGCCGCTGAATTTTACTTTGCGCTGCCTTGTACTCGTCAGGAATTTCATTTAAAAATCGTGACGGCGGATGCATCGTCTCTTGCCCCCACACTCGGCGCGACCTGGCATAGGTTAAAAACAAGCGCTCGCGCGCCCGGGTCATGCCCACGTAGGCCAGGCGCCGCTCCTCTTCGACCGCCGTCGGGTCGGAGTTGTCAATCGAGCGAGCCGAGGGAAACAGCCCCTCTTCAAGACCCACAATAAAAACCACCGGATACTCAAGACCCTTTGAAATATGCAAAGTCAAGAGCGTCACGAAATTTTCGGTTTCATCGACGCCATCGGCGTCTGATACCAGCGCCATCTCTTCGAGAAAATGCGTGAGACTGCCTTCGTCGCCGCGCTCTTGTTCAAATTGCCGAATGGCATTCGACAATTCTTCTAAGTTGTCGATTCGAGATTGGCTGTCGGCCGAGTTTTCTTCTTTTAGTCTTAGCACATATTCGGTCGCGTCCAAAATTTCGACGTAGAGTTCAGAAGTTTTTAAGTCTCGAGATTTTTCGCTCAAAGACAAAATGGTATTTTTAAAATCTCGAAGTTTTCGAGCGGCGCCCGAATTCACCAGGCGGTGGTCCACAGTGTGTGAAATCGCATCGAAAACCGAAAGACCATTCTTATTGGCGCAATCAATTACCGTCTCCACTGTGGATTTGCCAATTCCGCGAGCCGGGGTGTTGATGATTCGTAAGATTGAAACCGAATCATTGGGATTGAGAAGCACCTTGAGATAAGCCACGATGTCTTTGACTTCTTTACGCTCATAAAACTTCATGCCGCCGACGACTTTGTAAGGTAGGGAGTGTGAGCGCAAAAGATCTTCGAGTACGCGAGATTGCGCGTTGGTGCGATAAAAGATCGCAAACTCTTTTAGTGAGTAAGGTCGATCAGTTTGCGCGCGCAAGGCCTCGATCTGTTTGACGACGAACCGAGCTTCTTCGTATTCGCTGGTGTCTTCGTGAACGACAATTCGCTCACCATCTTGGGCTTGCGTGAACAGCGTTTTGTCTTTGCGCTGTGAATTGTTTTTGATCACTTCGCTGGCCGCTTTGACGATGACTCCGGTCGAGCGATAGTTTTGCTCGAGCTTAATGACTTTCGCTTCGGGGAAGTCGCTCTCAAAATTTAAAATATTTTGAATGTCGGCGCCTCGCCACGAGTAGATCGATTGGTCTTCGTCACCCACAACGCAAAGGTTTCGATGTCCAGAGGCGAGGAGCTTCACCAAAAGATACTGAATGTGATTGGTGTCTTGATACTCATCGACCGAAATATATTGAAAGCGCTCTTGGTAGCGAGCGAGCACGTCGGGGTACGAGCGAAAGAGGTCGTAGGTTTTGAGCAGCAGGTCGCCAAAATCAAGAGCGTTCGCGCGCTTAAGCTCATCTTCGTACACCTTGTAGACTTCGAGCGTGCGATCATCCCACATGAGCGATGACTTTTTAGAAATTTCATCAGGCCCGAGCGCGAGCTGTTTGGCTTCATTGATGCGCGATTGAAAGCTGCGCGGTGGATGAATTTTGTCGTTGATGTTGAGTGCTTTGAGAATCTTTTTGATCAAAGTGACCTGATCGGCATCGTCGTAGATCACGAAAAACGGCTGGTAACCTAAGAGATGAATCTCATCTCGCAAAATGCGCGCGCAAATCGAGTGAAAAGTGGAGATCCAAAGGCGCTCGGTCACGCTCATGCCCATTTGATGAAGCAGCTCAATCACTCGAGCTTCCATTTCTTTTGCCGCTTTGTTGGTAAACGTTACAGCTAAAATCTGATCGATTGTTGCTTCACCCTGAGCAATGAGGTTGGCCATTCGGTATGTGAGCACGCGAGTTTTGCCTGAGCCGGCTCCTGCTAGAATAAGGAGCGGTCCATTGAGCGCCGCCACCGCTTCGGCTTGGCTCGGATTCAAAGTTTCTGCAAAATTTTTCAGGATGTTCATAACCTCGACAATCAAAAAAGTGCTGGTGTTTTGATGCGATATGTCATATATCACAAACCAAATCAGAAACTATCAGTTATTCAAGGTGGGATAAACAGTTGATGCGAGCCTGGATGCTTTTGCTCTTGGGATTGGCCGGATGTGCGGGCCCTGAGCGTGAATGTGGTAATCATTTTTTACTTTTATGGCCAAACGCCGAACACTCGCAGTTTTCTTTTCAAGAAATCGGGATCGATTCTCTTAATTCACCCTACAGTGTGAGCGGCCCGGCCGCCAAGGTCTACTATGAGGCCGCCATCACGGCCTCTGGCTTTGAGGGTGAACCGGTATCGCCAAGACTCGTAGAATCAGATGGCGTTTGTGTCCCCGAAGATGTTCACAGCGGAACCGCTCTTTCTCTTTATGCTCAGATGGAGAGATTAAGGGCATTTGATGGGTCAATCGGAGCCGCGGGCCAGATCCCTTGGCCACGTTCTATGGGCATTCAAACTCGAATTTCAGATGGCTCTAGTTTTGGTCACAACAACGCCCACTATATATCTCGCGGAGATGCGACGGCGTTTGTGCCCTATTCTTTGGCGGGGCTACCACTTGCACTCAATCATGGCATCGTGGCTCACGAGCACTTTCATGCGCACTTTGAGCACGTGGTCTTGAGGCCATTGAACCTTCCTTCAGAGAAAATCACAAATGCTAGAGGAAATTCTGAAGTGGTGGCTCTCAATGCTTTGGTTATTCGCGGATGGAATGAGGGTTTGGCCGATTTTTATGCGGCCTCATACACAGGCAATCCAAGATTTTTGGCGGGATCGTTAGACGAATCAGTGTGGTCGCGAGATTTGACGGGTCCCATGATGCCTCTCAAATCATCGGCCGAGTTATTCGATGAAGCTCACAAACCTGGAATCGGCCTACAAGATCTGGTCGCGCAAAGTTATGCCCAAGGCACCTTGATCGCCAGGTTGCTTTATCGCTTGGTAGAGCAAGATGGCTTTATGCTGTCGCAAAACAGGTTGGCGCTCATAATGGGCAATCTCAGGAATGTGCCCATCCAATTGGGCTCGGCTATGTCTCTTCGGGGAGTCGATTATGATGAAATACTGCCCGTCATTCTTAAAGATTGGCCTTTGAACGATGGCACCTGCGCACTCTTGCGAGGGGTGATTTCTAAGAAAACACTATTGCGATCTGGGGGGATGGGATGCGAACCCTAGTGGTTGTGTTGGCGTTGATTTTTGGAGTGATGGCTCACGCTCAAGAGGAAGACGCGAGAGCGTGGAGATTGGGATTGGGTTTAGGCGTGGACACGCGGCTGCAGAGTCAACTGAGCCCGAATTACACCGAGCCCAGAAGCGTCGGGCAATGGTCGGCTCGGATGGGGTATAAAGATTGGGGATTGTCTCTGGAATACTCGCAAGAAAAAGCCCGCTCCAATTCAGGATCTTATGAAGTGGCGACAAGCACACAAAGCTTTGGCCTTTGGGCCAGCTATCAATTGCGTTTGACCTCTCGCTGGAAGCCCTTTTTCACTGCGGGATATGGCCGGCAGCTTGAGACGATTGACTCTCGCTATCAATCGGCTTCCGCTTCACGCACGGGTGCGAGAGATTTTTGGGGCCTTGGCGGTGGCGTGCGTGCGACTTATTTTTCGCATTGGTTTGTTGAGGGTCAGGTGCGAGGGGCCTTGATTCAAGATCGGCCGCGCATCACACCCTCTTTGGTTTTGAGTTCAGGTTTTGTTTTCTAGACTTAACCCGGTTCTCTCTGGCGTCTCGCGCGGTCTACTTGACGATTTTTTGAACAATCGCAGAAGTCACTTTTGCCTCAGTCATCAGCTTGTCTTTAAAAGCCTTAGCGGACTGGCTGTCATCAAACAATCCAACAACAACACGGTACCAAGTTCGCCCACTGACTTGAGCTGAAAGGTAAAAGGCCGACCAGCCTTTGCCTTTGAGTTCGGCCGCGTGACTGCGCGCCACAGTTTCGTCGGCGTAAGAGGCCACTTGAACGGTGAATTTTCCGATGGCACCAGTCGCAACAGAGGGCAACACGGCTGCGGGTTTGCGAACCTCTTTGTGTCCATCAGTTGGAGCATGACCGCTCGCGACCTTGGCGGCAACATCATGAGTTTTGTCAGCTGCAGCGGCGTGACCGGCCGGAGCTGCGACATGTTTTTCTTTTTTCGCGCCATGAGCAGTAGCTTTTTCGTCATGAGCTGCGGGAGCTGCGTGTTCAGCAGCTGGGGCCTTTTGCTCATCTTTAGCCGCATGCGCGTCTTCTTTTCTAGGATATTTTTTGTATCCAGATGATTCGTCGCTGGCGGGCGCATCATTGGCAGCAGTTCGATCAGGAACTTCAGCTGGATGTCCGTGCGCTGAATCGGCGCTAGCAGGTTCCCGATCCGATTGGGCCTTTTCTTTGTTCACAAATTCTTCAGTTAAATGGGCAACCTCTTCATCTGAGATGGCGCTGGAGTCTTTGGCGGCGTGATGGTCGCCCTCGTGCTCAGCAGCGGCTTGTGTGTCGTGGTCACCACCTTCAAGAGCAAGGCGCCGATGGTCACTGTCACTCACTTGCTTTCCAACAAAAGTTCCAACCGAAAAAGACAAGAGTGAAATGAAAAACACCAAAATCACTTTTACCAGCGTGTCGGCTCGCGTACTGCCCTTATCCTGAGACATTTGTCCTCCCATAGCGCACTTTATCAAAGTTTAAATTCATATCGGTCATATGGTCAACTGGCTGGAGCCCCTTGACTTCGCCAAGAAAGCCCTATTGATAGGGGAGATGGCAAATCTCGACTTAGCTCAGGCTCGTATTGCCGCCGAAGAAGCGTCGCTTTTGGGGCGAAAGGTCCTGCTTCACTATTATGGTCAGCTCAAACAGGTCAGCGAAAAATCCTTCGCAGGGCTCGTTAGTGAAGCCGATCTCGAAAGCGAAAAGGTCATTGCGGCCCATTTGAAATCTAAGTTTCCTGAGATTGCCTTTTTAGGAGAAGAAAACTCGTTCGTGACCCAAGACGAATCCATTCCAGAGACTTGCTGGGTTGTCGATCCCCTAGACGGCACGACCAACTACATCCATCAGTTCCCTATCTATTGCGTCAGCATTGGCCTTCAATACCAAAACGATTTAGTGGTGGGCGTAATTGATGTTCCTCAGTTCGAAAAAACATATTCGGGTGCCAAAGGTCTAGGTGCAACCGTCAACGGAGTGCCTCTTAAGGTGAGCCGCCAGCCCACGCTTCGCGATTCACTTTTGGCCACAGGATTCTTTCCAGACAATGTGAAGGCCGTAAAACGCAACATTCAGATTTTTTCAAGCTTGGTTTTTGAGGCAAGAGGCATTCGCCGGGCTGGAGCCGCCGCCTATGATTTGTGTATGGTGGCCGAAGGCGTGTTCGATGCGTTTTGGGAACCTAATTTGAAACCTTGGGATGCAGCGGCTGGGGCGCTTCTCGTTCGCGAAGCGGGCGGGGTGACTTGGACCTATAAAGGTGCCGACTACAAATTGGGCGACAACTCATTGATGTCGGGCAATAGACAAATCTGTACAGAGCTGGCTCAGCAAATTTCGCAAATCAAGCTAGACTAAATACCTCTTAAGCCTATCTAAGTCCTGTCAAATTTAGTGCCGACCACCATGTCATTTTGTCGGTCGAGTCTTTACCTAAGTCAGCGATTGTACGTGCTGGGCCCAAATCAAAGGCTTGTCAAAACGACAAGATCTTCCCCGTTGGTCTTGTTGGCATCGGCATTGCTGTAGCTCTGTCATGTGGCAAGACCATGAGAAATGCGACTTAAGGGGGAACGACCGTGGCCGAACAAAACGCAGCAGCACCAGCACCAGCTGAAAGCTCTGGATCATCATCTGGCGGCAAACCCACATTATTTATTTTATTGGCCGTCATCAATATGGTCGTCGTTATCGGCGTGGGCGCGATGCTCTATCTAGGGCAAAAGAAAAAAGAAGCTGAGCCCGGAATAGACGATGTGATCAAAGGTGAAAAAGAACAACTGGAGCATGAGGCAAATAATCAGGAGTTTATAGGCAAACTCGTTCCACTTGAGACATTTTTAGTGAACATCTCGGGTAGTCGAGGCCGAAAGCTTGTGAAGATCAATATGGAACTCGAAGTGACAAACGCTGAAGTTCAAGAAGAAGTTGAAAAAATCAAGCCTAAGATTCGCGACTACATCATCATCATTGCGAGTAGCAAGACGTTTGCGGAGATTTCAACAAAAGAAGGCAAGGATGCCCTTCGCGACGAAATCAAAAATCAGATCAATTTATTTTTAACAAAAGGTCAGATTTCTAGGGTTTATTTCACTGAGTTCATCTTGAACTAAGATTGGGTTGATAGAATGAGTCAGGTACTTTCACAATCTGAAGTTGATGCGCTCTTAGCGGCGGTTTCTGATGGCGATGTTGCGTCGGGCGAAGCTGGCGGCGGTGGCGGCGGAGCCGATGGTGACGAGCGCGTCGTCGTTGTCTATGATCTCACCTCACAAGATCGAATCATTCGAGGCCGATTGCCTCAACTCGACGTTATTTATGAAAAATTCATGCGCTCGTTTCGGGTTTCGCTCTCGTCGGCGCTTAGAAAAATTGCCACTTTGACCCACGCTTCAACTGACTTTCTTAAGTTTGGTGAATTCATCAATACGCTCCCAATGCCGACATGTATGAGCGTGCTTCGTTTCAACGCTCTTCGTGGCTCGGCACTTTTGGTCATCGAAAGCAAATTGGCCTACGCCTTGGTGGATAACTTCTTTGGCGGGGCTGACCGTCCATATACGAAAATCGAAGGTAAAGACTTCACTCCTATTGAACTCTCGATCGTGCGAAAAGTGGTCGACCTTGCCATTGATGATTTAGAAAATGCCTGGGCTTCGGTTGAGAAAATTGATGCGAGCTTCGTCAGAACAGAAATCAACCCGCAATTCGTCGGAATAGTGCCGCCCACAGATATCGTTATTGCGTCGACCTTTGACGTGGAGCTTGAAAATGCAAACGGAACCATCACTTTGGTCATTCCTTACGCCACCATCGAGCCGATCAAACAAAAATTGGCTACTGGCTTTCAGGTTGAGTCTGATCAAACAGATAAAAAGATGTGGACGTCCATTATTCGAAGTTCACTGCTCGAGACGAGCATCAATGCCCGGGTCAATTTAGGGCAGAGTGAAATCACGCTGTCAGAGCTGATGGACCTCAAGATTGGTGACGTGATTCCTTTGGATCAAGATACGACGGGCGAATTGGATGTTCTTATAGAAGAGGTTCCCAAGTTTAAAGCGTTTTATGGAATTCACCACGGATCGGTCGCAGTGCAAGTCACTCGTCCGGTTAAGAAGTAAGGAGTACAGTCATGGCAGACGACAGTAGCAACCTAGCCGCCGTACAACCCGAAGAGCTCGAAGCTCCGGTTGACGCCGCACAAGAGGCTGAGCAACGAGAAGAAGATCAGCGTGAGTCTGAAAACAGCCAGCGAAATCTCTCGTTGATTCTCGACATTCCACTTCGTGTGGCGGTTGAGCTTGGCCGTACCAAAATGGTGGTCAATGAGCTGCTCAATTTAGGGCAGGGCAGTGTCATCGAATTGAACAAACTTGCCGGTGAACCTATGGAAGTTTTGGTGAATGACAAGCTTGTGGCGCGCGGTGAAGCCGTTGTGGTCAACGAGAAGTTTGGTGTGCGCCTGACGGATATTATTTCGCCAAGTGAACGTGTCGAGCAACTGAAGTAGAAAGCAGATGGGGAGATTCGCTATGAAAAGAATCCTAGGTGTGATTCTTGGGGCCGCACTATGCCTAAGCGCAAGTGCAGAAGACAAATCGATCGACGCGGCTTCAGACGAAGTGCTGATTCAGGCCGCTGAAAAACTTGTGTCAGAGGCTAAGCTTGTGCCTGCCGAAGAAGCGGGCGCGAGTCAAGACGCGACGGCCGCCGGGGCTACAGAAAACTCAGAATCCGCCACCGTTGAAGCTTCAAATAAGCCGAGCCAAACCCCTAAAGAGTCTGACATCCCCATTGTTTTCAAGGGCAAGTCAGAGGCGAGTGCTAAGGGCCAAAGTATGATTTGGAGACTGGCGGCCAGTTTTGGAATTTTATTAGTGGTCGTTGGCGTGATGATCGTGGCCGGCAAGCGCTGGAGCCGAAAGAAAAACATAACGGGTCAGCTCGCAAAAATTGAGTTCATGTCGCAGCACCACCTGGGGCCCAAGCGCAGCTTGGCGCTCGTGAGAGTGGCGGGCGAGGCCATGTTGATCGGAATCACTGAACAAAATATCAATCTGATCAAGACCGTGACCTTGATTGATTCGGAACTCGAAAATTCACTGGGACCTGACTTTAACAACTTTTTAGAAGATGAGTTCAGCGTCGAAGATGTGCGCTCAGCTCTGAGGACGAGAGCCTAAGATGAAGTATCTTGGCGCACTGGCACTTTTAGCCTTTTCACTTCCCGCCTGGTCGCAGGTGGCTTTGCCTTCTGTGCAACTTGGTTTCAAGACTGCAGACAATCCGGCTGAAGTGGTCAACGCCATCAAAATCATCGCGCTCCTAACGGTGCTCACGCTTGCGCCATCAATTCTTATTTTGATGACGTCGTTCACCCGAATCATCATTGTGCTTTCGTTCATTCGGCAAGCCATCGGCGCTCAACAAATGCCTCCGAACCAACTCTTAGTGGGTTTGTCGTTGTTCCTAACCATGTTTGTGATGGCTCCGTTTTTTAACAAAATCAATACCGATGCGCTCCAACCGTATC
>JBGSQJ010000299.1:0-5101 GCA_041738165.1 Bdellovibrionales bacterium | reverse complement strand
GCACGACAGTGTCGAGTACACCAACGTCCGTGTACAACCCGTGCAACAATATTCATAGCACGGAAGATCACGAAGCCTGCGTACGCTGGCGAAACCTAAACAATTAAGCAAAAGGTCTAAGGTCCAGACAACCGGCTGAGTTGGTTATTCACGCAAAGTTCATAGTTGAGCGGCGAGCGCTCAACTCCATGACAAGACGAAACGCCAAGCTCACGAAAGTTTTGATTCACGCAGAACTCATAGCCGTTCGGATTGCTTTCGATGCCATAACACCTGCGCACCTGTAGAAAATCAAAATTATTATTCATGCAAAGCTCGTAATTGATCGGGCTTCGCTGTGGCCCAAAACATTTGCGAATTTGAGCGTTAGCTAATTGAGCTGCAAACATCGAGGCCGCAGCGAGCGTAAGCATTAAAAATTTCATAAGCCCCCCATTTGCCAACATCATTGCATAAAAAGAGACCCGGGTGTTACCCCGGGCCACAAATGTATCGCTGGATTTGCTGTAAGCCGGATTCTGTCTGACCCCTTTTGCAGCACGATACGTGCAAAGGGGGCGAGATGATCATTCATCTGAGGTTGGACTTACGCCTCAACCTTTGGCGATCAACCCGAAAGCCCACTGTTGGCCACAGTGTCCAGCCCTAGTTGCCCAGTGCTGGGGCGCTTTCCTATTTGATCTTGCTCCACGCAGAGTTTGGCTGTTTTCACTCCGGCGGCTCCCCTGTGGCTTCCCGTTCCAGGCCTCAGGCTCAATGCCCCGGACATTCTCTCTGTTCCACTGTTCCTCACCTTACGGTGGAGGGGCGTTACCCCTTGCGCGGCCAATGGAGTCCGGACTTTCCTCGATCGGGCCTAAACCCAACCGCGATCACCCGCAAATCCGAGCTCTAGATACCATAGATCGATCCACCACGGCAAGAATTCGGCACTGCCCCCCATAGCCGGCCCAACCAAAATCCAACACCTGGGCGCCTAAATTTGTGCTACAAACCGTCGCTCGAGGAGGTCAATATGACTACTTTTAGACTGGTTTCAGTTGTATTTGGGATGGCTATTAGCGCTCAGGCCATGGCACTCACCGCGGCGGAAGTATTAGGGCCTTGCCAAGCGGAGTATGAGATTGAACTGGCGGATGTAAAAAAGGAATTTTTGCGATCTACCCCTTGGAACTACGATCGGGACTACGGTATCGATCAAGTGGCTGCAAGTGCCGCCTATGATGTGCGCGAGGACGGCTTCAAAGTGGATGTATTCTTGAACGTGGAAGGCCTAATCGATATGCCCTTTACATACTTTTTTAAACCTTATTTCAGCTTAGAGGTGCCCACACAATGCGATTTTGTGCGTGCTGAGCTGATTGGAACTAACTAAGTTCGAGACGTGGCCTTTCTGGGCGTATTTGACGGCCTCACATGATCAATTGTAGGGTGTGTGGAAAGCCAACCTTGAGGGGCCTTAGCTTAGTTGGTTAAAGCAATCGGCTCATAACCGATGGATCCCAGGTTCGAGTCCTGGAGGCCCTACCAAATTCGACAGCCACTAACGCTGTCGACGCAGAATCAAGTATTAGTAAAACGATTTCAATAACCTAACCGAGAGAAGTCGGTTCCGCAGCAATCCTCTTTTCATCACGCCAAATCACATTAAATCATAGGGTCTGCAAGGCTCTGTAGTTTGCGCCGTAGTTTGTAGGCCGATTTTGTAGTGCGTTTGTAGTTTGAAGTTTTTGGTGTCTGATGCTCAAAGCAAACCATTCGGGCCGATAGCGTTGTGGCACCGTCGACGCTCTCATTACGAGACATTTCGCTCCGCGTATAAACAAAAGTCTTGTGACCTCCGATGAATGGTTACTCGAAATCATATTGAGGTTCACGCAGATATGTCTGATATCTCCTTTTTGAAGCGGCAGATACTCCGTTACAGAGATTTGCTAGCTAATCTTTCGCGACGAAACCGAGAACTGTATTTTCGGGAAAGTAAGGCGTGGTCTATCAATCTCGCAAAAGATCCTTTTCCTGCGAGTCACATAGATGCAACCTGCGAGACTCCATTTTCTGCAGTTCGTCCGGCCAGCGGCGAGTTCGATCGAATTTTGAAAGGCGAAGGTCTTGATCTCCAGAATTTTTTCCGAATCAAACACGTAGTCGAGAAGGACTCGGCGGCAAAACTTATTAAAAAGCTCGACAAAATACGAGTTGCCGATGACCGACACCAACGTGAATATGGAATTTCAGGCGCATGGGTGTTGGGACCATTCCTGCTATGGAGGACGTCTTTCAAATCCTCCAAAGCGGACCTACTCATTTCCCCTATTCTCAAAGTTCCAGTGAACATACGAAAGAATAAGAAGAACGAGCTTTGTCTCGAGGCGGAAGACGAAAGTTTAACGATCAGTCCGACACTGAGACTTTGCCTAAAGCAAAATACCGGATGTGAAATTCCAGAAGACATCAAATTTGAAACAGTGACGGAAGCTATCGCCTTTCTGAAAAGCGCTTTGGCCAAGGTTGACAAAGTGCTTGAAGCTCCATCCTCGCCACCTGAGAGACTTCCCAAAGTTCCGCCAAAAATGAAAATTATCAAAGACGAAAATGGTGAGACGGTTGAACGAAAGCCAATCATTTTGGAAGAGGAGCTTTCGCCTGAAGATTTGGCCGTCTACGAAGAGGTGACTGCCAGTAAATTTTTGCTATTCGATTTGGTGTATTTGGATCAGCTCAATACATCGCGGACAGTCCTTATCAACGACTATGAGGCCATACTTAACTCCGCTGATGACCATCCAATAATTCGGGAGCTGTTTAACGGGTCGCCCGTCCAAGAGGGCGACAGAGGTGATCGCGAAAAACTGCGGCAGCTAGATGGGTATAAGGAGCGAGACAATCACTTTGTAGTCAACATCGATTCCACACAACACCGAGCGATAGACCAGGCAAATAACTCAAAGGCGATTGTGATACAGGGGCCTCCTGGAACTGGTAAGTCTCAGACAATTACAAATTTGATTGCCGACTTCATCGCAAAAGGAAAGCGGGTCCTATTTGTCTCCGAAAAAAGACCCGCTCTTGACGTCGTCTTCAATCGATTAAAATTGGCAAACATTGAGTCTCAGGCCGTGCTTATTCATAGTAGTGACCTGAACAAGTCTGACCTATATAAATCCTTTTTGGAGTTAGCGGAGATCAAGCCGAGCGCAGCGGATGAGCAGGATTGGCAATCTGCCGCCGATTCACTCGACTCAGTGAAGAGCGACCTCAATGCCTACGCCGACACACTTGTCAAAACCCACCATCCAAGTAACCTGTATTTCGCAGACGTCATTGTAGAAGCATCCCGCACCAATAGGAATTTGTTCCGAATGGAGTTGGCCGCGGCGTTTGGACATCTTTCATTTGATAAAGTCCTTAAGCTCATGGAAGACATCCGGTTTATCAGACAGACGCTGGGGAAAATGGAAAATTTTAAAGCTAGCCCCTGGCGTGATCGCCTGCCCACCACAATCAAATCGGCCACACTAGTGCATCACCTCAAGGAACTTGAGGAAGTTTTTTCTCATGCAAAATCGGATGTAGACAGCCTTACGCATGAATATAAAGAGCTATGCCATTCGGAATTCAATGTAGAAGCCATTCAAAAATGCAGAGACTATCTGAATAAATATCCCCGCTCCAAGACGTCGGCCAAAGAAATTCAGAAATTGTGGTCGGCGAATCCAAATCCAATAGATCACTTTTGTAAGATCCGAGATTTATTGAGCCAGACCGTCGAAAAATTGAAATCGAACGCTAACGGATTCAACCAAATTTTGCCTGAGTCCGACCCCGCCGCAATTCTTGAGTTGGAAAAATACTATGTAGTGCCAACGGGAATTACCGATTGGCTCACGCCGACCTTTTGGAGCATGCGCAAGCTAAGAAAAAGAGTGACACAGAGCTGGGATGGCAGCTCCAAAGCATTCACCGAATTTCGAGAGTTTAAGGCCGCATATGACCAACTCTTATATACTGCCAGCGATACAGCGACAGCGCCGATCCCCGCCGCATCCAATAGCGAGAAGGTCGTTGACTGGATCGAAGCACAAATTGGACTGATTGATTTTATCAAAGCGGCGCTCGAATCCGCACACCAATTCCTACCGTCTGGTCTCGCAAGCAGGCTGGTTCAAGGACATGGCCAGTGTATGGATGCGTTACAGAAGATCGAGCGTATTGTCGAAATAGGTCAAAGAGTCACAGAGATCAATGACCAAGCAAAAGGACAATGGGCAGCTCTAGGCAAATACATTTCCCAAACACCGCCATGGCCGGATTCGCCCGCAATCGCCGTTGAGATGCTTAGGTGCCTACAAATCCGTTTGGAGGATTTGTCAATTTTGGACCAGGCTGATGAAAGAATTCAGTCTGCATGTAGGGCCTATGATCTTTCAAATCTGAAGACCATAATCTGGAATACCTTCGAGGCGCCGGAGATCGAGTGGGAGCGTGAAATTGAAAGTTCTGTTCTAAACAGTTGGGAGGAGCGGCTGCTTCGCGAGAACCCCATTCTACGCACCTACTCCCGAGAAAAGATTGTCGGCCTGGTCGAGCGCTTTAGGTCGGCAGAGCAAAAGCACCGCGATAGTGCAAGGCAGGCCATTCATCATGGATTTGCATCCCGATGGGATCAATCCAGCGATAGATCCGGCTTGCCACTCCTGCGCAAGGAATCAGCCAAGCAGAAGAAGGTACTATCTCCGAGAGAAATTATGGAGCGAGGGGCGCTTGCAACCATGATGCAGCTTAAACCCTGCTGGCTGATGAGTCCTTTAAGCATTAGTCAGATGCTTCCCCTCAAATCCGGACTGTTTGACGTTATAATCTTCGACGAGGCCTCTCAGGTTCGCGTTGAAGACGCGATTCCGTCCATCTTTCGAGCAAACTCAATGATTGTCGTGGGGGACAATAAACAAATGCCTCCCACAAGTTTCTTTTCGGGAACCTTGTCCGACGACAACGATGAGGAAGACGATGAAATCGCTGAGAGCATATTGGATTTGGCGTCATTGGTGTATCCCAGCGTCTTATTGGAGTGGCACTATCGAAGTCGCGAAGAGGCACT